>DATKLZ010000068.1:0-7389 GCA_035542135.1 Steroidobacteraceae bacterium
ATCCAGCACAGCGAGCCCTACGCCCACGATCCGCGCCCGAACGACCAGGCGCGCGCGCCTGATGCCGTCCGGCTGCGTTCCGAGCAGATTTCCTACACCCGCGAGCAGTGGGACTTCGACCTGCACGCTCCGCTTGCGGCATTGCAGCCGCGCTGCATCGACATGGGCAACGTCGCCTGGACGGGCGGCAGCTACGATGACTACTCGGGCGCGATCAGCGCGCGCATTCGACATCTGTGGAAGCACGGTGCGCAGGTCTTCGCGCTGGGCGGTGATCATGGCGTGACGATCCCGATGCTCGATGCGCTGGACGCCGTCGGCGAGACGGTCCACGTGTTCCATGTCGATGCGCATCTCGACTGGCGCGAAGAAGTCGGCGGCGTGAGGCGAGGCTATTCGAGCCCGCTGCGCTGGGCATCGCGCAAGCCGCAGGTCACGGGCATGACGCAGGTCGGGTTGCGCCAGACCGGCAGCGCGCGACGTGCGGAGGTCGAGGCGGCCCGGGCCTACGGATCGCACCTGTTCCCCGCTGATGAGCTGTTCGAAAAGGGCTGGGGGCCGGTGCTCGCGACGATCCCGAAGGACAGCGCCGTCTATATCACGATCGATGCGGACGGCATGGATCCCACCGAGATGCCGGGCGTCATGGCTCCGTCACCCGGCGGTATCCTCTATCGCGAGATTGCGCCGGTCCTGCGGCGGATTGCCCGCGAACACCGCGTCGTGGGCATGGACGTGGTCGAGATCGCGCCGGGCTATGACAGCGCGAACGGCATCACTTCGATCATGGCCGGACGGTTGATCGTGAACGTGCTCGGTGCGTCCTGGGCGCCCGATGGAGCGATGCGCAGGCGCTGAGGCGCGTTGCGCAGCGGTTCACGACCATCGATGGGAGCAGCAGTGGTATTCGAATGCATCTCGCGCGCAGGCCGGTCCGTCCCGCTGCCCTTCGGCTGCGGCCCGTCGTGACGCTGCTGACGTTGCTCGACGCCGAGCTCGCCTACGGGCTGACGCCGCTCCTCGACGCGGCGCGGTTCACGCTGGACGAGGGCGACCGCATCGGCCTGATCGGCCGCAACGGCACCGGCAAGTCCACGCTGCTCGGCGTGATTGCGGGGCGTGTCACGCTCGATGAAGGCGAGGTGAAGCGGCGAGACGGCCTGCGCATCGTCAGCGTCGAGCAGGAGCCGGAATTGCCGCCGGCCGACACGCTGTTCGAGAGCCTGCGTCGGCGCGGCGGACTCGAAGACATCTCGGATGATCGGCAACGCTGGCGATCCGAGGCGCGGCTGGTCGAGTTCGCGACGCGGCTCGGGGTCGACGGCACGATCGACCCGGCCAGGGCCTCGGGCGGCGAGCGCAAGCGTGCGGCGCTGGCGCTCGCCCTGTCGCTCGAGCCCGAGCTGCTGTTGCTCGATGAGCCGACCAATCATCTCGACATCGGCGGCATCGAGCAGCTCGAGGAGCTGCTGCTGAAGGTGCCGGCGCTGGTGTTCGTCACGCACGACCGCTGGTTCCTCGACCGCGTCGCCACGCGCATCCTCGAGCTCGATCGCGGCTGGCTGCGGGCCTATCCGGGCAATTATTCGGCCTACGAACAGCAGAAGGCAGCCGAGCTCGCGGCCGAAGCCGTCGGCCGGCGCAAGTTCGACAAGTTCTGGGCGCAGGAGGAAGTCTGGATCCGCAAGGGCGTCGAGGCGCGCCGCACGCGCAACGAAGGCCGCGTGCGGCGCCACGAGGCGCTGCGCGAGCAACGCACGGCGCGACGCGAGCGCATCGGCACCCTGCGGCTCGCGATCGATGCAAGCGAGCGCTCGGGCAAACTGGTCGCCGAGCTGACGCAGGTGTCGAAGCGCTTCGATTCGCGCCCACTGGTGACGAACCTGACGCTGCGGCTGATGCGTGGCGATCGACTGGCCCTGCTCGGTCCGAACGGCGCGGGCAAGTCGACGCTCATCAAGCTGATGCTGGGCCTGCTCGAGCCCGACAGCGGCACGGTGCGGCTCGGCACCAACCTGCAGGTGGCTTACTTCGACCAGCTGCGTGCGCAGCTCGACCTCGACAAGTCGGTGGCCGACACCGTCAGCGAAGGGTCCGATTTCGTCGAGGTCAACGGCGAGAAGCGCCACATCAGCAGCTACCTCGGCGATTTCCTGTTCTCGGCGAAGCGCGCCGCGACGCCGGTGCGGGCGCTGTCCGGCGGCGAACGGAACCGCCTGCTGCTCGCGCGCCTGTTCGCGCGTCCCGCGAACCTGCTGGTGCTCGACGAGCCGACCAATGACCTCGACGTGGAATCGCTCGAGCTGCTCGAGGCCTCGCTCCAGTCGTTCGCGGGCACGCTGCTGCTCGTGAGCCACGACCGCAGTTTCATCGACAATGTCGTGACGCAGACACTGGTCGCCGAGGGCGGCGGTCACTGGCAGGAATACGCCGGCGGCTACCGCGATTGGCTCGCGCAGCGACCGCGGGTGGCCACCGCGCAGTCGCCGCCCGCGTCCGCGGGCACTGGCAACCCATCGGCGGCAGCCCCTGCCACGCCGCGCCGCAAGCTCTCTTATAAGGAGACGCGCGAGCTGGCGGCCCTGCCGCAGGAGATCACCGCGCTGGAGAACGAACAGCGCGAGCTCACGGCGCGCATGTGCGCGCCCGATTACTACCGCGCCGGCGCCGGGCAGGTGCGCATCGATCGCGAGCGCGCGGCCGAGATCGAGCGGCTGCTCGGTACGCGCCTCGAGCGCTGGGAACAGCTCGAGCAGTTGCAGGCCGAGGCGGGCGGCCAGGGTTGAGCGCGGCCAGCGGGCGGTGGCCTGCCGCAGTGGCCTGCCGCCGTTCCCCGACGTAGAATCGCGCTCCTCTTTTCCCCGAATCCCAAGGGTAAAACCATGTCCCGATACACGACTCTCGTCCGCCTCCTGTCCCCGTTGCTGGTGGGCGCCACGTTCGCGTGTGCCCTGCCAGCCAACGCCGCCGATGCGCCCGTCGCCGAGCCGGTGGGCTCGGTCGCCAACCACACGATGTGGGACCTGACCGACCTTTACGCCACGCCGCAAGCCTGGGATGAGTCCTACGCGCGCGCCAAGGCGGCTGCCGAGAAGCTCGGTGATTTCAAGGGCACGCTCGGGAAGAGCGCGCAGGATCTCGCCCGGGCGCTGGTCGCGATCAGTGACCTGAACCGCGAAGTCACGCGGCTCGCCACCTACGCCTCGCTCGATTCCGACCAGGACCTGCGCAATGGCGCCAATCTCGAGCGCAACCAGCAGGCGCAGGCGCTGTTCACGAAGCTCTCCGAGAGCTCCGCCTGGGTGGCGCCCGAGATCCTTGGCGTAGGCGAGAAGAAGATCCGCGCCTTCATCGCCGAGGACAAGACGCTGCAGACGCGATTCAACTACTACCTCGACAACACGCTGCGCAGCGCACCGCATACGCTCGGCGTCGAGGCCGAAGGCGTGCTCGCCTCGGCGGGCAGCATTCTTGCGCAGCCCGACACGCTGCACAGCATCCTCGCGAATGCCGAGCTGCCGCTGCCGACGGTCACGCTGAGCGACGGCACGCAGGTCAAGCTCGGCCAGGCCAAGTACGAGAAGTACCGCCAGTCGCCCGTCCGCGCCGACCGCAAGCTGGTGTTCGACGAATACTGGGGCGCCTGGAAGAAGTTCGAAGGCACCGCCGGCTCGATGCTGGCGACGCAGGTGATGGGCGATCACTTCACGGCGCAGGCGCGCAAGTTCGACACCGCGCTGCAGGCCGCGCAGTTCCCGGACAACATGCCCGACAAGGTGTATCGCACGCTGGTCGCCGAGACCAACGCCGCGCTGCCGACGCTGCACCGGTACCTCAAGATGCGCAAGCGCCTGCTGGGCATCACCGACGACCTGCACTACTACGACAACTATCCGCCGATGTTCAAGCTCGACGTGCAGCCGAAGTTCGATGTGCCGGAATCCGAGCGCATCACGCTCGAGGCGTTGAAGCCACTCGGCGAGGACTACCTCAGCCTGATGCGCAGGGGTTTCAACTCGAACTGGATGAGCGTGTACCCTTCCGAGGGCAAGAAGCTCGGCGCCTACATGAACGGCAGCGCCTACGATGTGCATCCGTACCTGCTGCTGAACCACAACGGCGACTACCAGTCGCTCTCCACGCTGGCACACGAGTGGGGCCATGCGGTGCATACGATGCTGACGGCGCGCACGCAGCCCTACGAGAAGTCGAGCTACTCGACCTTCATCGCCGAGTCGGCCTCGATCGGCAACGAGATGCTGCTCAACGACTACATGGTCGCGCATGCCAAGGACAGGCAGGAGAAGCTCTATTATCTCGGGCAGGGCCTCGAGTCGATCCGGCAGACCTTCTTCCGCCAGGTGCAGTTCGCCGAGTTCGAGCTCGCGATCCACGAGGCCCTCGAGAAGGGCGAGCCGCTGTCGGGCGAGCGCATGTCGCAGATGTACTGCAGCGTGCTGCGCAAGTACTACGGCGAGGCCGAGGGCGTCATGAAGATCGACCCCGAGTACTGCATCGAGTGGGCGGTGGTGCCGCACTTCTACTACAACTTCTACGTGTACCAGTACGCCACCTCGATGGCCGGCGCCGCCGAGCTGACCGACCAGATCCTGAAGGAGGGCGCCCCGGCCCGCGACCGGTTCGTCAAGCTGCTGAGTTCCGGCGGATCCGACTACCCGTACGAGCTCTACAAGCGCGCCGGCATCGACATGGCCACCCCGGCTCCCTACCGCGCGTTGGCCGCGCGCATGAACCGGCTGATGGACGACATCGAGAAGCTCGAAGCGCAGAAATAGCGGGCTTTGGGCGCGCGGGCGAAAGACACGCGGCGCGGCCGCGGCGCTGTTGATCACGGCGCCGCGGCGTCCGCCACCGCCGCGGCGGCGGTAGAGGCGGCGGCGGTGGCACCCGCGCTACTTGCCTGGCACGCCAAACACGGCCGGCACGACCTGCCGTGGCAGCGCGACCCCACGCCCTATCGCGTGTGGGTGTCCGAGGTCATGCTGCAGCAGACCCAGGTCGCGACCGTGATCGGCTACTACGATCGCTTCATGGCGCGGTTCCCGCAGTTGCACGCGCTGGCAGCCGCACCACTGGACGAAGTGCTGCACCTGTGGTCGGGCCTCGGCTACTACTCGCGCGCCCGCAACCTGCATCGCACCGCGCAGCTCGTCGTCGCCGGGCACGGCGGCGAGCTGCCGGCCGACGCTGCCGTGCTGGCAACGCTCCCCGGCATCGGCCGTTCGACCGCCGCGGCGATCCGCGCGCTGAGCGCCGGCGATCGCGCCGCGATCCTCGATGGCAACGTACGGCGCGTGCTGGCGCGCCATTTCGCGGTCGCAGGCACACCGGACGAGCGCCCCGTGCAGCAGCGCTTGTGGCAACTCGCGGAAGCGTGCACGCCGACGCACGATGTCGCGCGCTATACGCAGGCGATCATGGATCTCGGCGCGACGATCTGCGTGCGCCGTGATCCGCAGTGCGGGAATTGCCCGCTGCAGGCGCGCTGCCGCGCCCATCGCAGCGGCCGCCAGCATGAGTTCCCGGCGGCGCGCGTACGGGCGCCGCGCCGCACCGAGAGTGTCGTGATGTTGTTCGCTCGCCAGAACGATGGCAGCGTGCTGCTCGAGCGCCGCGCCGAGCGCGGCGTGTGGGGAGGGTTGTGGTGCCCGCCGCAGTTTCCCAGCGTTGCCGCTGCGCGGAAATTCGCCCGCACGCGCCTCGCCGCCGCGCGGGTGGAGCCGCGCTCGCGCGAGTCGTTCCGGCACGCGTTCACGCACTTCGAGCTGGAGATCTCGCCGTTGCTGGCCCGTTGCGCCGGTGCGAGCGTCGTGCGGGAAGGCCCCCCGGTCGTTTGGTACAACCCCGCGCACCCGAAGCCGCTCGGCCTTCCCGCCCCCGTCACAGCGCTGATCCGGAGCCTCGCATGATCCGCACCGTGCAATGTGTCGTCCTCAAGACCGAAGCCCCGGGCCTCGAGCGCGTGCCGTATCCCGGCCCGCTTGGCCAGCGCATCTTTGAAACGGTGTCGCGCGAGGGTTGGGCGCGCTGGGTGCGCCATCAGGTCATGCTGATCAATGAATATCGTCTGTCGCCTATAGAGCCCAAGGCCCGCAAGTTCCTCGAGGCGGAAATGGAGAAGTTCTTCTTCGGCACCGGCTCGGAGCGGCCGGCCGAGTTCAAGCCGCCGGAGAAGTGATCCAGGGCCCGATTCCGGCCCGCAACCCGGGTTTTTCTTGACGCTGGCGCGGCCGGCCCGGTCTAATAGCCGCCCTTTCCAACGGCGGCCAGGTAGCTCAGTTGGTAGAGCAGCGGACTGAAAATCCGCGTGTCGCAGGTTCGATTCCCGCCCTGGCCACCAATAAACTCCGCGACTTAGGCGCAGCCGAAACCCTGCAATGACCTGTTCGCAGGAAATTATGTCTCCAACTTACGTGACATCGTAGTCAGTTGCGCGCGCTGGATGCTGGAGTAAGCTCGCAGCCAGTTGATAACGGAGGCGTCGTATGCGAAGCGCGCTCGTTCTGCTTGCCGCACTGATTGCGGGGTGTTCCGGATACTCGCAATTCTACACGGCGGCGCCCGGCGCCACCCCTGATCTGATCGCGAAGATTCGCGCCAACCCGCCGCCCGCATTGCCTGAGGTAGAGCATGCGGGAGGGAATCCGCAGGATATTTTGAGCCCCTATCTACGTCGTGGATACGGGCTAATAGGCTACTCCTCATACTCGGCCGGCGGTCGTCAATCCGATTCTGGCGCCGTGGATCAAGCGAAAAAAGTTGGTGCGGATATCGTTGTGATTATCTCGCCAACCTACGCTGGGTCGGTAACGAGCTCGATGCCCATCACAACTCCGACGACGTCGACTTCTTACACGACAGGTACAGCCACAGCGTACGGCTCCGGCGGGAGCGCTACGGCGTACGGCAATTCGACAACCACGACGTACGGCACCCATACGCAATACGTGCCCTACACGATCCAACGCTTTAACTACGGCGCCCTTTATCTGGTCAAGCGCACCTTTGCCCTCGGGGTAAACGCACGACCTCTTACCGACCAAGAGCGAGCGAAGCTACAGTCTAACAAGGGTGTGTTCGTGACCTCCGTTGTCGACGGCTCGCCGGCCTTTCGTGAAGATGTTTTGGTGGGCGATATATTGACTGCCATAGATGGCGAGACTATATCCGGAATGGATGAGTTCTCGAGTTTGATTTCCGCGAAGCGGGGGCAGTTAGTGAACGTAACGCTTGTGCGCAATGGCAGTTCGATAACAAAGAGGATTCAATTAACGCCCTAGTGCCATTACATTGTTATTGCGTTCACTGAGCAAGAGTGTGGCGGCCGACGCGCTGTGGACCCAATTCATTGCGCCAGAGCTCCATTCC
>DATKLZ010000069.1:0-11080 GCA_035542135.1 Steroidobacteraceae bacterium
GATGTTGAACGCGGCCTGCACCGGATCGAGCTCGAGATCGAGCCCCGGGACGCGCGCGCCGCCCGGCAAGGTCGCGCCCGGCACCACCGGTCCGAGCAGCTTCGTGCAGGCCGGGAACGCGAGCGCCTGGAAGGCGCAGGCCAGCGAATCCATCAGGCACAGGTGCGCCGTGTCGTAGGCGAGTTCGCTGTCGATGGCGGCCGCGTGCGCGTAACGGGCGATATCGAGCAGCAGCGGATCGAAATCCGGCCGGCGCGTCGACCTGGAGTCGTGGCCACTCATCGCTTCACGGTCGCTGCGCCAGCGGCACGAACGGCTGATGCTCGGGGCCGGTGTAGTGCGCGCTTGGGCGGATGATCTTGCCATCCTCGCGCTGCTCGATGACGTGCGCGCCCCAGCCGGTGGTGCGGGCGATGACGAACAGCGGCGTGAACATCGCCGGGGGCACGCCCATCGCGGCGTAGCTGACGGCGCTGAACCAGTCGAGGTTCGGGAACATGCGCTTGATCCCGGCCATCACCGACTCGAGCCGCTCTGCGATGCGGAACAGGCGATCGTCGCCCGAGTGCCCGACCAGCCGCCTTGCCACGCGCTTGATCACTTCATTGCGCGGATCGGCGATCGTATACACCGGGTGCCCGAAGCCGATGACGACCTCGCGCCGCGCCACGCGGTCGCGGATGTCGGCCTCGGCCTGGTCCGGATCGCGGTAGCGCTGCTGGATCTCCAGCGCCACTTCGTTGGCGCCGCCGTGCTTGGGGCCGCGCAACGCGCCGATGGCCCCGGTGATCGCGGAGTACAGGTCGGACCCGGTGCCGGCGATCACGCGGGCGGCGAAGGTGCTGGCGTTGAATTCATGCTCGGCGTACAGGATCAGCGAGGTGTGCATCGCGCGCACCCATTCGTCCGGCGGCGGCCGCTGGTGCAGCAGGTGCAGGAAGTGGCCGCCGACGCTCGCGTCATCGGTCTCCACGTCGATGCGCTGGCCGCCGTGGACGAAATGATGCCAATAGCACAGCACCGAAGGCAGGCAGGCCACCAGCCGGTCGATCAACGAGCGCGCGAGCGCCGGATCGTGGCCGGCCGGTTCCGGCTCGAGGCAGCCCAGCATCGACACCGCGGTGCGCATCACGTCCATCGGATGCGTGGCGGCCGGCAGCAGCTCGAGTACGCTGCGCAGCGCGGGCGGCAGGCCGCGCAGCGCCTGGAGCCTGCGCCGATACGCGGCCAGTTCCATCCGGTTGGGCAGCTTCGAGTACACCAGCAGGTAGGCGATCTCCTCGAACTCGCAGGCCTCGGCGATCTCGAGGATGTCGTAGCCGCGGTAGTGCAGGTCGTTGCCGGTGCGGCCGACCGTGCACAGCGCGGTGTTGCCGGCGACGACGCCGGAGAGCGCCACCGACTTCTTCGGCCCGTGGCCCGGGCTGCCGGCCTGCCCGTCCATGGCGGTCAGCCGTTCCTCGCGGCGGCGAACAGCTCGTCGAGCTTGCGCTCGTACGCGTGGTAGTCGAGGTAGCGGTACAGCTCCTCGCGCGTCTGCATCAGCGGCAGCGCCTCGCGCTGGCTGCCGGTGCGGCGGATGATCTCGTAGGTCTTGAGCGCGGCGGCGTTCATCGCGCGGTAGGCCGAGCAGCAGTACAGCACGATGTCGACGCCGGCCGCGCCCAGTTCGTCGCGCGTGTACAGTGGCGTCCGGCCGAACTCGGTGATGTTGGCGAGGATCGGCACGCGCACCGCCGACTTGATGCGCGTGTACATCGCGATGTCGGTCACCGCCTCCGGGAAGATCATGTCGGCGCCGGCTTCGACGCAGGCGAGCGCGCGCTCGATCGCCCGCTCCAGCCCTTCGGCGGCGAGCGCGTCGGTGCGCGCCATGATCACGAAGTCCGCGTCGGTGCGCGCATCGACCGCGGCCTTGATGCGATCGACCATCTCGGCAAGAGGCACGATCTCCTTGCCGGGGCGATGCCCGCAGCGCTTGGATTGCACCTGGTCCTCGATGTGGAGGCCGGCCGCGCCGGCCTTGGTGAAGGCGCGCACGGTGCGCGCGATGTTGAACGCCCCGCCCCAGCCGGTGTCGGCATCGACGAGGAGCGGAGCGCTGGTCACGTCGGTGATGCGGCGGATGTCGGTCAGCACGTCTTCCGGATTGCTGAGGCCCAGGTCGGGCAGACCGAGCGAATTGGCCGCGACGCCGCCGCCCGAGAGGTACAGCGCGCGGAAACCGACCGCCTCGGCCATGCGCGCCGCGTAGGCGTTGATCGCGCCGGCCAGTTGCAGCGGCCGCTCCTCGCGCACCGCCGACCGGAATCGCGCGCCCGCGCTCGCTGCCTCGTTCATGTGCGGTTCTCCGCCAGGTCCGATATTCGTGGAGAATGCGCAGTCTGCCATATAATCGCCCCATGGGCCCGCTGCATGGCAAGACGATGTTCATCAGCGGCGGCTCGCGCGGCATCGGACTCGCGATCGCCGTGCGCGCGGCGCGCGACGGCGCCAACATCGCGATTGCCGCCAAGACCGACCAGCCCCATCCGAGCCTCCCGGGCACGATCCACACGGCGGCGGCCGACATCATCGCCGCGGGCGGCCAGGCGCTGCCGCTGGTCTGCGACATCCGCGACGAGGCGCAGGTCGAGGCCGCGGTCGCCGCGACCGTGGCGCGCTTCGGCGGCATCGACCTGTGCGTCAACAACGCGAGCGCCATCAGCCTGACGCCGATCCTGGCCACGCCGATGAAGCGCTTCGACCTGATGCACGGCGTCAACGCCCGCGGCACCTTCCTGGTCACGCAGAAGACCTTGCCGCACCTGCTGCGGTCCGCAAACCCGCACGTGCTGATGCTCTCGCCGCCTCTGGCGATGCAGGAGAAATGGTTCGCGCCGCACCTGGCCTACACGATGGCCAAGTTCGGCATGAGCATGGTCGCGCTCGGCGTAGCCGGCGAGTACCGCGGCCGCGTCGGCGTCAACGCGCTGTGGCCGCGCACCGCGATCGACACGGCCGCGATGGCCGTGCTGAAGGGGCACCTGCCGGTGGGCGCGTTGCGGTCGAGCGCGATCATGGCCGACGCCGCCTACCTGGTCCTGACGAGCGATGCGCGCACGACCACCGGCAATTTCTACATCGACGATGAGCTGCTGGCCGCGCACGGCATCACCGACCTGTCGAAGTACGGTCCGCCGGGCGTGGCGGATGTCGACCTGACGCCGGATTTCTTCGTGCCCAGCCTGCGCGAACTCAAGGGGCGCTCGTGAGCGATCCCTCGACGGCGGCCGGCTACGAGTCGCGCGGCGCCGTCGCGCTGGTCACGCTGAACCGGCCCGAGGCGCTCAACGCCTTCGATGGCGCGCTGCGCGTGCAACTCGCCGCCGCGCTGCAGCGCGCCGCGGCCGATCCGGCGGTGCGCGCGCTCGTGCTCACCGGCGCCGGGCGCGCCTTCAGCGCCGGCGCCGACCTGAAGGCGATGGGCGCGGGCCGGGCCGACGGCGATGAAGTGCGCCGCCAGCTCGACGAGGAATACGGTGCCGGCATCCGCTCGATACTCGACATGCCGAAACCCGTCATCGCCGCGGTCGAAGGACTGGTCGCCGGCATAGGCTGCGCCTTCGTGCTCGCCAGCGACCTGGTGGTCATGGCCGAAGACAGTTATTTCACGCTGCCCTTCCACAACATCGGCCTCGTGCCCGACGGCGGCATCAACTGGCTGCTCGAGCGCCAGGTCGGCGCGCGCCGCGCCTTTGAATTCGCCGTCGACTGCACGCGCGTGCCCGCGGCGCGCTGCGTGGAACTCGGCCTGGCCAACCGCGCCGTCGCCAAGGGCAGCGCCGTCGAGGCGGCGCTGCAGTGGGCCGGGCGGCTCGCCCAGCGCGCCCCGCTCGCGCTGCGGCACAGCAAGCGCCTGCTGCGCGAGGCGGGCGGCGCCACCTTCGAGCACAGCTACCGCAGCGAAGTCGCGGCGCAGTCGCAGTGCATCGACAGCGAGGATTTCCGCGAGGGCGTGGCCGCCTTCCTGGCCAAGCGCGAGCCGCGCTTCACCGGCCGCTAGAGCCGCACGCGCCGCTCGAGGCGCTGGCGCTCGAGGATGCGGCTCGCGATCTCCTCGATGCTGCATTCCGTCGTGTCGAGGCACGGCAGCCCGAAGCGCACGAACAGCGCCTGCGCCGCACGCAGCTCCGACTGCACCTGCTGGAGCGAGGCGTAGCGGCTGCCCGGGCGGCGCTCGTGCCGGATCTGCTGCAGGCGGTCCGGACGGATCGTCAGGCCGAACAGCTTGTGCCGGTACGGTTGCAGCACGGCCGGCAGCTCGCCGGACTGCAGCTCTTCGTCCGCCAGCGGATAGTTGGCGGCATACACGCCGTACTGCAGCGCCAGGTACAGGCAGGTCGGCGTCTTGCCCGAGCGCGACACGCCGACCAGCACCACGTCGGCCGCCGCATAGTCGCGCGCGCCGGCGCCGTCGTCGTTGGCGAGCGCGAAATTCGTGGCGTTGATGCGCGCCGTGTAGGCGGCCAGGTCGGCCATGCCATGCGCGCGGCCGCTGGCGTGGGCCGAGGGCATCGCCAGCTCCGTCTCGAGCGGCCCGAGGAACGCGGCGAAGAAATCGAGCACCAGCGCGTTGGCCCGCTGCAGCACGGCGCGCACCTCGTCATCGACCAGCGTCGCGAACACGATCGGGCGCAGGCCTGATTCACGCCCGGCTTCGTCGATGCGCTGCACCGCCGCGGCCGCCTGCGCGGCGGTCGCGACGAACGGCAAGGTCGTCGATTGGTACTGCGCGCCGTCGAACTGCGTCAGCAGGCTGTGTCCCATCGTCTCGGCCGTCACGCCGGTCTGGTCGGAGACGAAGAAAACCGTGCGCTTGTTCACGCCATCGCCCCTGTTGACCATGACTGCCCGCGACGGGCGGCAGTGTCCCACGCCGTGAAATGGTGGACAATAAGCGCACCGATCCGGCCGTGGAATCCACCGTGGGCGAATACGTACTGTCTTTCGACGAAGTGGGCCTTGCCGACATCGATCGTGTCGGCGGCAAGAACGCCTCGATCGGCGAGATGCTGCGGGCGCTGACGCGCCTCGACGTGCGCGTGCCGGGCGGTTTCGCCACCACGGCCAGCGCCTACCGCGAGTTCCTCGCGCAGGGCGGCCTGGCCGGGCGCATCGACGCCGAGCTCGCGGCCCTCGATGTGGAGGACGTGACCGCGCTGGCCGCCAGCGGCGCGCGCATCCGCTCCTGGATCCTGGCCACGCCGTTCACGCCGGCATTCCAGCAGGCGGTGCTCGAGCACTGGCGCGCCATGGACCAGGGGCGCGGCATCGCGGTGGCGGTGCGCTCTTCGGCCACGGCGGAAGACCTGCCGGAGGCATCGTTCGCCGGGCAGCAGGAAACCGTGCTGAACGTGCGCGGCGAGGCTGCGCTGCTCGCGGCGCTGCACCAGGTGTACGCCTCGCTGTTCACCGACCGCGCCATCGCCTACCGCGTGCACCAGCGCTTCGATCATGGGCACGTGGCCCTGTCGGTCGGCGTGCAGCACATGGTGCGCAGCGACCTCGGCGCGAGCGGCGTGATGTTCACGCTCGACACCGATTCGGGCTTCCGCGACGTGGTGTTCATCACCAGCGCCTATGGCCTCGGCGAGACCGTCGTGCAGGGCGCGGTCAATCCCGACGAGTTCTACGTGTACAAGCCGACGCTGCGGGCCGGCCGGCATGCGATCGTGCGCCGCAACCTCGGCGCCAAAGCCATCAAGATGATCTACGCCGAGCCGGGCAGCGCCCAGAAGGTGCGCACCGTCGAGGTGCCCGCCGCCGAACGAGCCCGCTTCTCGCTCGGCGACGAGGATGTGCACAGCCTCGCGCGCCAGGCGCTCGTGATCGAGCAGCATTACCAGCGGCCGATGGACATCGAGTGGGCGCGCGACGGGCAGGACGGGCAGCTGTACATCCTGCAGGCGCGGCCCGAGACGGTGCAGAGCCGCGTCGGCCGCAGCATCGAGCGCTACGCGCTCAAGCAGCGCGGGCGGGTGCTGGCCGAAGGCCGCAGCATCGGCGGCCGCATCGGCAGCGGACCCGCGCGCGTGGTGCGCGACGCCTCGGCGATGGCGCAGGTGCAGCCCGGCGACGTGCTGGTCGCGGACATGACCGACCCCGACTGGGAGCCGGTCATGAAGCGCGCGGCCGCGATCGTCACCAATCGCGGCGGCCGCACCTGCCATGCGGCGATCATCGCGCGCGAACTCGGCGTGCCGGCGGTCGTGGGCTGCGGTAATGCCACCAACGCCATCAGTGACGGACAGGCCGTTACAGTATCCTGCGCCGAAGGCGACAGCGGCTACGTCTACGACGGAGCGCTGCCCTTCGAGCACCAGCAGATCGAGCTCGATGCGATGCCGGCGGCGCCGGTGCGCATCATGATGAACGTCGGCAATCCCGACCGCGCCTTCGGCTTCGCCGGGCTCCCGCACCGCGGCGTCGGTCTGGCGCGGCTCGAGTTCATCATCAACCGCATGATCGGCGTGCATCCACGCGCGCTGCTCGAACTGTCGACGCTGGAACCGGCGCTACAGCAGCAGATCCGCGCGCTGATGGGCGCATGCGACGACCCGGTGCGCTTCTACGTCGACCGGCTCAGCGAGGGCATCGCGCAGATCGCCTGCGCGTTCGCGCCCGAGCCGGTCATCGTGCGGCTGTCGGATTTCAAGTCGAACGAGTACGCGAACCTGCTCGGCGGCCGTCAGTACGAGCCGCACGAGGAAAATCCCATGCTGGGCCTGCGCGGCGCCGCGCGCTACATCGACGCCGCGTTCCGGCCCTGCTTCGAACTCGAATGCCAGGCATTGCGGCGCGTGCGCGGCGAGATGGCCCTGGGCAACGTGCAGGTGATGGTGCCGTTCGTGCGCACCGTCGCGGAGGCGCGCGCGGTCACCGGGCTGCTGGCCGCGAACGGCCTGAAGCGCGGCGTCGACGGGCTCAAGCTGATCATGATGTGCGAGCTGCCGGGCAATGCGCTGCTGGCCGACGAGTTCCTGCAGTACTTCGACGGCATGTCGATCGGCTCGAACGACCTGACGCAGCTCACGCTCGGGATCGACCGCGACTCAGCGCTGGTCGCGCAGGGTTTCGACGAGCGCGACGCGGCCGTGCAGGCGCTGATCGCCATGGCCATCGCCAGCTGCCGCAAGGCCGGCAAGTACATCGGCATCTGCGGCCAGGGGCCGTCCGATCATCCCGACCTCGCCCGTTGGCTCGTCGATCAGGGCATCGACAGCATCTCGCTGAACCCTGATTCGGTCGTCGCGACCTGGATGATGCTGGCCGGCAAGTCAGGCTGAGGCGCCGGCAGTGCGCGGCGCGGCCAGCGCCGCCTCGATCGCGCCGGCGAGGCCCTCGGGCTTGTCGGCCGGCGCATGGCGGCTCAGCACGCTGCCGTCGCGCCCGACCAGGAACTTGGTGAAATTCCACTTGATCGCCTCGGTGCCCAGCACCCCCGGGCGCGCGGCCTTCAGGTACCGGTACAGCGGGTGCGCGCGCTCGCCGTTCACCTCGAGTTTCGCGAACAGCGGGAAGCTCACCTGGTAGTTGAGGCTGCAGAACTCGCGGATCTGCGCTTCGTCGCCCGGCTCCTGGTGGCCGAACTGGTCGCAGGGGAATCCGAGCACCTCGAAGCCCTGCGCGTGGTAGCGCCGGTGCAGCGCCTCGAGCCCGGCGTACTGCGGGGTGTAGCCGCAGCGGCTGGCGACGTTGACGATCAGCAGCACCTCCCCGGCGTAAGCGCGCAGGGTGCCGTCGTGGCCATCGATCGTGCGCACGTTGATGTCGTAGAGGCTCATCGGCGGTTCTCCTTTCGGGCGTGTGTTCAACGCGTGCGCGCCAGCAGCACCACCGCCGCGCCGCCCAGCAGCAGCGTCGGCACCCAGGCGAGCAGCAGCGGATCGAGGCTGAAGGCGACCGTGCCGCTCTCGACGGTGCGCTGCAGGAAGAAATACACGAGCGCGATCGCGAGGCCGAGCGTGCTGCGCGCCCCGCTGCCCGCCGAACGCATGCTGCCGAAGCCGAACGGCAGCGCGAACAGCACGCCCAGCGGAATCGCGAGGCTGCGCGCCAGGCCGGACCAGAACGCGAGGGCGTAGGGCCGGTAATCCTGCCGGTTGGCACGCAGGTACTGCATGGCGCGGAAGCGCTCGCCGAGCGCCATCTCGGACGGCTGCACCACGGCCATCTGCAGGAACGTGTCGCTCACCGCCGTGTGCACCACGCGATGCTCTTCCTGGAGGTCGGTGACCGAGTCGGCGGCGAAGCGCGATTCGGCGTAACCGCCGAGCTCCCAGGTCTTGTCCGGTCCGGCGCTGGCCCGATCGGCATGCGCGACCGACAGCAGCCGGTTGTCGTCGGACAGCTCGAAGATCATGATGCCGCCGAACTCCGCGGCGCTGGCGCGTTCGGCGATGTTGATGACCCGGTTGCCGTCGCGCACCCAGGCGCCGCCGGCGCCGGCCAGGCTGACGTTGCCGTCGCGCGCGATCGCCTTGCGCTCATCCGCGTACTGCTCGAGGCGCGGCGCGATGTATTCACCGATCACCAACGCGATCGCCAGCAGCAGCAGGCCGCAGCCGAGCATCGTGCCGGCGAGCCGCCAACGAGACATGCCCGCGCTCCGTATCGCGGTCAGCTCATGGCTGCGCGCCAGCGCGCCGACGCCCAGCATGGCGCCGATCAGCACGCCGGCCGGGAAGGCGTTGAGCGCGAAGCGCGGCAGGTTGAGCAGGCTGTAGGCCAGCGCCTCGGCCATGCCGTAGTGCCCGGTGCCGATGCTGCCCTGCTCGTCGATGAAGTTGAACAGCGCGCCGAGCACCAGCAGCACGGTCATGACCAGCGCGATGGCACCGAGCACGGTGCGCGCCAGGTAGCGGTCGACCAGGCTCACGCGCGCCTCCGGATCAGGTAGGCGGCCAGCAGCAGGAACGGCACGTGCACCCACCAGATGCCGAGCGACGCGGGCGTGGCGCCGTGCTCGTACCAGGTGCGCGCGGCGATCGCGAGGTTGCCGTAGATGGCGAAGAACAGCACCGCCTGCCAGACGCGCGCGTAGCGGCCCTGGCGGGGCCGCAGGCGGCCGAGCGGCGCCGCGCACAGCGCCGCCACGACGACCATCAGCGGGAAGCCGACGCGCCATTGCAGCTCGGCCCGGTCCGCGCGCTGCGCACTGCCGACCAGGGACCGCGTCGGCAGCGCGTCGAGCCGCGCGGGCATGGCCGTCGGCGCGGGCGGCGCCAGCGGCACGCGCAGTTCATCGAACCTGAGCAGGTGGTAGCGGCGCGTGCCCGGCACGCCCTCGAAGCGCTCGCCGTCGAGCAGCACGATCGTCTGGCTCAGGCCATCGGCGCCGGCCTCGCGCCGCGCCCGCTGCGCGACGGTCGTGATCACCGCATTGCCGGCGGACTGCTTGATGAAGACCCGCTGCAGGTCGCCGGCCGCGCCGGTGCTGGCCCCGTAGACGATCGTGCGCCCGCCGTCGAAGCTGCGGAAGCGCCCGGGCGTGAACGGTTCGGCCAATCCGGCCCGGACCGCCCGCGCCGTCAGTTCGGCCCGCAGCGTCGCCGCCCGCGGCGCCAGCTGCAGGCTCATCCAGCCGCTGGCGCCCGCGACGACCGCGGCCAGCAGGCCGACCGGCATCCACGCGCGGGCGCCGCCAAAGCCGCAGGCCTGCGCCGCCGTCATCTCGCTCTCGTGGTAGAGGCGCCCGAGCGCCAGCACGATGCCGAGCATCAGCCCCAGCGGCAGCAGCAGCGTGAAATTCTCGGCGGCGCCGAGCGCGAACAGCTGCAGCACCACGCCGCGCGGATACTGGTACTGGGCGGCCCGCTCCAGCACCGCACCGAGCTGGTAGATCACGAGGATGGCCAGCAGCGCTCCGGTCACCGCCAGGAAATTGAGCGCCAGCTCCCGGAAAAAATACCGCTGCAGAATTTGCAAGGCACCCTCACGAATCACGTCGCATCGGCTAAACTGCCGGTCTTTCGTCGCACTACCTTATACCGAACCAGGAATCGCCCATGCAATGCACAGCCTACAGCGGCAAGACGATTGCGCAACCCGCCGATTGCCTCGTCATCGGCGTATTCGAGTCCCGCGCGCTCGGCGCCGAGGCGCGCGCCGTCGACCGCGCCGCGCGCGGGCGCCTGCAGGCGCTGCTGCGGCGTGGCGACTTCGCCGGACGCGCGGGTGAATCGCTGTTGCTGGGCGACCTGCCGGGATTGCGCGCCACGCGCGTGCTGCTGGTCGGGCTCGGCGCGCAGCAGGGCTATCACCGGCGCGGCTGGCGCAAGGCGCTCGGCACGGCCGTCGCCGCGCTCGCCCGCACGCGGGTCGCCAGCGCGGTCATCGCGCTCGAGCGACCGGCCGACAAGGAGCTCGATGCCTACGTGCTCGCACGTTCGGCCGCCGACGCCTGCGGCTCGGCGCTGTACCGCATCAACGACCTGAAGACCGGCAGGCGCCCGCCCGCGCCGCGGCTGGCGCGCATCAAGTTCGGGCCGTTCGAGCGCGGCGCGCTGGCCGACGCGCGCCGCGGCCTCGCCGACGGCACCGCGATCGCCGCCAGCGCCACGCTGCTGCGCAATGTCGCCAACCTGCCGGGCAACATCTGCACGCCGCGCTACCTCGCCGCGCAGGCGGCGCAGCTGGCGCGCACGCACCGCGCGGTGCGCGCGCGCGCGTTGAACGAGGCGCAGATCCGGCGCCTGAAGATGGGTTGCCTGCTCGCCGTGACGCGCGGCAGCGCCGAACCGCCGCGGTTCATCATCCTCGAGTACCGCGGCGGCCGCCGTGGCGCCGCCCCGCTGGTGCTGGTGGGCAAGGGCGTCACCTTCGATACCGGCGGCATCTCGATCAAGGATGCGAACGCCATGGACGAAATGAAATTCGACATGTGCGGCGCGGCCACCGTGCTGGCGGCCTTCGACCTCGCCGCGCGGCTGCGGCTGCGGCTCAACCTCGTCGGCCTGGTGCCGGCCTGCGAGAACATGCCCGGCGGACGAGCGATCAAGCCCGGCGACATCGTGACCAGCGCCGATGGCCAGACGGT
>DATKLZ010000070.1:0-15263 GCA_035542135.1 Steroidobacteraceae bacterium
TACCCGAGCATGTGTGCCACGAGCGAAGGCCGCGCGCTGCTCGTGTTCCAGGGCCGGAATCCTGCCGCCGGCAATGGCTGGTCTGCGCTCGGCGCATTCCTGGTAGAAATCGGCCCGCGCGGTGCGGTCTCGAAGCCGATGGCGGTCCCAAACCAGGGCAAGTCGGCAACCAGACCCACCGTGGCTTCCGGCAGCGGTGGGCGCGCGTTCATTGCATGGACCAGCAGCGGACAGGGGTCGTCCCTGGTGATGCTGGAGCGAGCCCGCCGCAGGTAATCAGGAACAGCCTCTCCGATGATCGCGATCATCCGAGAAATCTGGAAACTTACCTGCGCAATCGCGCGCTCGAGCCGGTGCCGCGGATTTTGAACATTGCCCACCGGAGGTGGTCCGAAACGTACCGCCGAACGCTACGTTTTCACTACGTTTCGTTCATTGAGCAACGCTCGCAGCGCGCTAGGTTTTTGATTGATTGGCGCGCCCGGACGGATTCGAACCGCCGACCACCTGGTTCGAAGCCAGGTGCTCTATCCAACTGAGCTACGGGCGCTTTGGGCTCTGGTTATGTTGTCATGAACAGGCTGCAGGCACCATGGCACGCCAGTCGGATGTACTATTCCCGGTCAACTCTATTGCGGCGGAATGGTGCGTGGCGGAACTCGATCCCACAGCGGCCGGCAAGCTCATCGGCGAGCACCTCGTGTGCCTGCCGATCGAATCGCTCCCCGTGGCGCAGTGCGCCGGCGCGGTGCTGCGCGAGAACGTCTATGCCGAGCGCGATCATCCGCCCTTCGACCGCGTCGCGATGGACGGCATCGCGATCGCCTCGGCCGGGGCGGGGGCGCACCAGCGGCGCTTCCGCATCCAGGGCACGCAGGCCGCAGGCGAACCGCCGCTGGCGCTGCGCGACGCGGCGCACTGCATCGAGATCATGACCGGCGCGGTGCTGCCGGCGGGCTGCGATTGCGTCGTGCCGGTCGAGCGCATCAAGGTTGACGACGGCGTGGCCGAGATCGAATCGCTCGCGCTCGCGGCACCCTGGAAGAACGTGCACCGCCGCGCCAGCGACCAGCGCCAGGGCGCGCTGCTGCTCGCCGCCGGTACCGTGCTGCACGCGCCGGAGATCGCCGTGGCGGCCTCGGCCGGCATGGCGCGGCTCCGCGTCAGCGGGCAGCCCTCGATCATCGTCATCTCCACGGGCAGCGAACTCGTCGAGCCGGGTGAACCGATCGCGCCGCACCAGATCCGCCGTTCGAATGCTTACGCCGTCGCGGCCGCGTTGCGCGAACACGGCTTCCAGCGCGTCGCCGAAGACCATGTCGCCGACGATGCCGCCGAGCTGCACGAGAAGCTCGGCCGGCACCTGCGCACGCACGAGGTGCTGGTGCTCTCGGGCGGCGTGTCGATGGGCCGGTTCGACCTCGTGCCGCAGGCGCTCGAGGCGCTCGGCGTGCAGTGCCTGCTGCATGGCGTCGCGCAGCGGCCCGGCCGCCCGATGTGGTTCGGCACGACGAGCGAAGGGCGCGCCGTGTTCGCGCTGCCCGGCAACCCGGTCTCGACGCTGGTGTGCCTGTCGCGCTACGTGCTGCCGGCGCTGTTCGCGGCGATGGGCGTGCGCGGCGGCCATTCCGAGCGCATCGCGCTCGCCTCGGCGCTCGAGTGGGCGCCGGCGCTGACCGGCTTCATGCCGGTCAAGGTCAATCACGATGACTGGGGACGACCGTGGGCGAGCCCCTGCCCGACGAACGGCTCCGGCGATTTCACCGCGCTGGCGCAGACCGACGGTTTCGTCGAACTGCCGCCCGGGCCGACGAGCCTGCCGAAGGGTTTTCTCACGCGGCTGTACCGCTGGTAGCCTTGCAGCCCATGGCTTCGACCCACTCCGATGCGCTGACCGCCTTCCAGCCGCCGCGGCCGCGTGACACGCTGGGACGGCCGTTGCGCGACCTGCGCATCTCGGTGACCGACCGCTGCAATTTCCGTTGCCCGTATTGCATGCCGCGCGAGCGTTACCACGAGCACTACCGATTCCTCAAATCGACCGAGCGCCTCGATTTCGCGGAGATCGTGCGGCTGGCGCGCCTGTTCATCGCTTTGGGCGCGCGCAAGCTCCGCATCACTGGCGGCGAACCGCTCCTGCGCGCCGGCCTCGCCGACCTGATCGGCGACCTGACGACGCTCCCCGGCATCGATGACATCGCGCTGACGACCAACGGCGTGCTGCTGCCGCAACACGCGGCGGAATTGCGCGCGGCCGGGCTGCAGCGCGTCACGGTCAGCCTCGACAGCCTCGATGCGGCCGTGTTCGCGCGCATGGCCGGCGGCCTGGGGAGCCCCGCCGAAGTGCTGGCGGGCATCGAGGCGGCGCGGCGCGCCGGCCTCGCGCCGATCAAGGTCAACGCGGTCGTGCAGCGCGGCGTCAACGACCACACGGTGCTGCCGCTGCTCGAGCATTTCCGCGGCACCGGCATCACGGTGCGGTTGATCGAATACATGGACGTCGGCAACCGCAACGAATGGCAACGCGCGCAGGTCGTGCCCTCGCGCGAACTGCACGCGCTCATCCATGCGCGCTGGCCGCTGGTACCGCTCGAGCCCGATCACGTCGGTGAAGTGGCCGAGCGCCATGCCTATGCCGACGGCGCCGGCGAGATCGGACTGATCTCCTCGGTCTCGCAGCCCTTTTGCGGCGATTGCTCGCGCGCGCGGTTGTCCTCCGACGGCATGCTGTACACCTGCCTGTTCGCGACGCAGGGGCTCGACCTGCGCGCGCCGCTGCGCGCCGGCGCCAGCGACGAGGAGCTGCTCGCGGCGATCCGCGCCTGCTGGAGCGCGCGCGCCGACCGTTACAGCGAATTGCGCGAACACGTCGGCAAGCCGGCGGCGCCGCGCGTGGAAATGAACCAGGTCGGCGGCTGAGCGCGACACGGCCGCCCCGCACATGCCCAGGCGCAAGAGCAGTCCCGGACTCACGCATCTCGACGCGGCGCGCCGCCCGACGATGGTCGGCGTCGGCGGCAAGGCGGTCACGCACCGCGTGGCCGAGGCCGAGGCGCGCGTGCGCCTGCCCGCGGCCGTGGCGCGCGCGCTGCGCGCGACGGGCCATCGCAGCGCGAAGGGGCCGGTCTTCGACACGGCGATCATCGCCGGCGTCATGGCGGCCAAGCGCGCGGCCGAGTTCATTCCCTTCTGCCATCCCCTGCCGCTCGAGCATTGCAGCATCGAGATCGCGGCCGGCGGCCGGCACGAGTTGCGCATCCGCTGCCGCGTCGAGACGCACCACAAGACCGGCGTCGAGATGGAGGCGCTCACCGGCGCGAGCGTCGCGGCGCTGACGATCTACGACATGTGCAAGGCACTCTCGCACGACATCCGCATCGTCGAGATCGCGCTGCTGCACAAGTCCGGTGGACGGCGCACCGTCGGCCGCAGGCGGGTGCGGGCGTGACGGCCCCGCTCCACGGGCTGTTGCTGACCGGCGGCCGCAGCCGGCGCATGCAGCGCGACAAGGCGGCGCTCGAGTACGGCGGGCAGACGCAACTGGCGCGCGCCATGGCGCTGCTCGAGCCGCTGGTCGCGCGCAGCTTCGTGTCGGTGCGCGCCGACCAGCTCGACGAGCGGCAGCGCACGGGCTACGCCTGCATCGTCGATGCGCTGCCCGACCTCGGGCCGATCGGCGGCATCCACGCCGCGCTCCATGCGCACCCGCACGCCGCCTGGCTGGTGCTGGCCTGCGACCTGCCGTTCCTCGATGCCGCCACGCTGCAGCAGCTGATTGCCGGACGCGATCCGCAACGCGTGGCCAGCGCCTTCCGCAGCAGCCACGACGGCAAGCCCGAACCGCTGTGCGCGATCTACGAGCCGGCCAGCCGCGCGCTGGTCGACGCGCGCATCGCGGCGGGCAGGCTCTGTCCGCGCGATTTCCTGGCGAGTGCCGATGCCGCGCTGCTCGAGCTGCGCAATCCGCGGGCGCTCGACAACATCAACACCGGCGAGGAGTACCACACCGCGCGGCAACGACTCGAGGCGGCGGCGCCGGCCGGCGGCGCCAGCGCGCCACGCGCCGCGCGCACGCTGCAGGTCCAGTACTTCGCGCTGCTGCGCGAGCAGGCCGGCCGTTCGGCCGAGACCGTCAGCAGCCGGGCGCGGGATGCGCGCGAGCTGTACGAGGAGCTGCGCGCACGCCACGGCCTCGGGCTCGAACCCGCCCAGCTGCGCGTCGCGGTCAACGAGGACTTCGCGGACTGGTCGCGACCATTGGACGAGGGCGACAGCGTCGCGTTCCTGCCGCCGGTGGCGGGCGGATGAACGCCTTCCGCCTGAGCGCCGATCCGTTCGACACCGGCGTGCTGCGCGCCGGGCTCGCCGACCCCGGCAGCGGCGGCTACGCGGCCTTCGAGGGCTGGGTGCGCGACCACAACGAGGGCCGGCGCGTGACGCGGCTGGAGTACGAGGCCTTCGCGCCGCTGGCGCTGCGCGAGGGCGAACGCATCATCGCCGAGGCGCGCGAGCGCTTTGGCCTCAGCGGCGCGTTGTGCGTGCACCGGATCGGCGCGCTGGCGCTCGGCGAGATCGCGGTGTGGGTCGGCGCCGCCGCGCCCCATCGCGACGAGGCCTTCCGGGGCTGCCGCTACATCATCGACGAAGTGAAGCACCGCCTGCCGATCTGGAAGAAGGAACACTATGAGGACGGCGATTCAGGCTGGGTCAATTGCGAGCGCTGCGCCGCGGCGCCAGCGCTCGGCGGCCACGAACACGCCGGACACCGGCACGGCGCGCCGTCCGCGCCCGGCCCACTCAAGCAGGCCTGACCTGCCCCGAGCCGCGCAGCACGTACTTGTAGCTGGTGAGCTGCTCGACGCCGACCGGGCCACGCGCATGGAAGCGGTCGGTCGAGATGCCGATCTCGGCGCCCATGCCGAACTCGCCGCCGTCGGCGAACTGCGTCGAGGCGTTGTGCAGCACGATCGCGCTGTCGACGCGGGCCAGGAAGCGCTCGGCCGTCGTCGCGTTGCCGGTGACGATCGACTCGGTGTGCGCCGAGCCGTAGCGCGCGATGTGTTCGATGGCGCCGTCGACCCCGTCGACGAGCCGCGCGGCGATGATCGCGTCGAGATACTCGGTGTGCCAGTCCTGCTCGCTGGCCGCGCGCAGGCGCGGGTCGTCGAGCAGCGCCCGTAGCGCCTCGTCGGCGCGCACCTCGCAGCCGGCCGCCAGCAGCTCACCGATCACCGCCCGCGCCAACGCCGGCGGCGCGGCCCGATCGATCAGCAGCGTCTCCGCCGCCCCGCACACCCCGGTGCGCCGCAGTTTTGAGTTCAGCACGATCGCGCAGGCCATGCGCGCATCGGCATCGCGATCGACGTAGACGTGGCAGTTGCCCTCGAGGTGGGCGATCACCGGCACGCGCGCCTCCTCCTGCACCCGCGCCACCAGGCTCTTGCCGCCGCGCGGCACGAGCACGTCGATGAACTCGCGCATGCCGCCGAGCATCTCGCCAACCGCCGCGCGGTCGGTGGTCGGCACGAGCTGGATGCACGCGGCGGGCAATCCGGCCGCCGCGAGCCCTTCGGCCAGGCAGGCGTGGATCGCCGCGTTCGAGCGCGCGCTCTCGCTGCCGCCGCGCAGGATCGCGGCGTTTCCCGACTTGAGGCACAGCGCGCCGGCATCGGCGGTCACGTTGGGCCGGCTCTCGTAGATGATGCCGATGACGCCCAGCGGCACCCGCACCCGCTGGATGCGCAGTCCGTTCGGGCGCGTCCACTCCGCCGTCACGGCGCCGACCGGATCGGGGAGCCGTGCGATCTCCTCGAGACCCTGCGCCATCGCCTCGACGCGCCGTTCGTCGAGCCGCAGCCGGTCGAGCAGCGCGGCGCCGAGGCCAGCGCTGCGCGCCGCCGCCATGTCGGCCGCGTTCGCCTCGAGGATCTGCGGGCCGTGCGCGCGCAGCGCGGCGGCTGCAGCCTGCAGCGCGCGATCCTTGGTCGCGGCATCGGCGAGCGCGAGCCGCGCGGCGGCCGCGACCGCGGCGCGGCCCAGTTGCTGCATCAGTTCGCGCACCTCAGTCATGGCGCACCATCACCAGGTCGTCGCGATGGATGAGTTCCTCGCGCCCGCGGTAGCCGAGGAGCGCTTCGATCTCGCCGCTGCGCCGCCCGAGGATGCGCGCCGCCTCGGCGTCGGAGTAGCCGACGATGCCGCGAGCGATCTCGCGCCCCTGCGCGTCGATGACGCTGACCGTGTCGCCCGCCTCGAAACGCCCGAGCGTGCCGGTCACGCCCGCGGGCAGCAGGCTCTTGCCCGCCCGCAGGGCGCGCTCCGCGCCGGCGTCGATGTGCACGGCGCCGGCCGGCCGCAGCGTGCCGGCGATCCACTGCTTGCGCGCCGCGACCGGCGTCGAGGCCGGCAGGAACCACGTGCAGCGCGCGCCGGACTCGATGCGCTTGAGCGGGTGCCGGTGGCTGCCGGGCGCGATGCACAGGTGGCAGCCGGCACCCACCGCGATGCGGGCCGCGGCGATCTTGGTGGCCATGCCGCCCGAGCCCACGTTCGAGGCCGAACCGCCCGCCATCGCCTCGATCGCAGGGGTGATCTGCGCGACCTCGCCGATGAACTGCGCGTCGCTGTCGCGATGCGGATCGGCGGTGTAGAGCCCGTCGACATCCGATAGCAGCACCAGGCAGTCGGCGCTGGTCATCTGCGCCACGCGCGCCGCCAGCCGGTCGTTGTCGCCGTAGCGGATCTCGGCGGTCGCGACCGTGTCGTTCTCGTTGATGACCGGGATCGCGCCGAGCGCCAGCAGCGATTCGAGCGTGGCACGCGCGTTGAGGTAGCGGTTGCGCTGTTCGCTGTCCTCGAGCGTGAGCAGCACCTGTGCGACCGTGACGCCGCGCGACTCGAGCAGTTCCTTGTAGGCGTGAGCCAGCCGGATCTGGCCGACCGCGGCGGCGGCCTGGCTCTCCTCGAGGCGCAGCGCGCCGGCGGGCAGGCCGAGGTGCCGGCGCCCGAGGGCGATCGCGCCGGATGAGACCAGCACCAGCTGCTGGCCGCGGCGGCGCAGCCGCAGCAGGTCCTCGACCAGCGCCTCGAGCCAGGCGCGGTTCAGCCGGCCGCTGCGCGCGTCGACGAGCAGCGCCGAGCCCACCTTGACCACGACGCGCCGGGCTTCGGCCAGGGGGCCGTGCGCCCTGTTGCTGGGGTTCCTGGCGGGCTTCATGGCAATCGTGGCTAATACCTAGCGGTGGCGTCCGGACTTAAGTGTACCTACGGATTCGCACCGGCACAGCAATCGCGGAACATGGCGGCCGCTCGCGCAAGAGCGAACAACCATAGCGGCGGAGACCACCACCGATGAGCGAAGGAACCCAAGGCACGCTGCCCGGCGCGACCTACAACGACCGGGTCGTGCGCCAGTTCGCCCTGATGACGATCGTCTGGGGCGTGGTCGGGATGACGGTCGGGCTGCTGCTCGCCGCGCAGCTGATCTGGCCGGCCCTGAATTTCGACACCCCCTGGCTCACCTACAGCCGGCTGCGGCCATTGCACACCAACGCGGTGATCTTCGCCTTCGGCGGCTCGGCGCTGTTCGCCACGTCGTACTACATCGTGCAGCGCACCTGCCATGTGCGCCTGATCTCGGACCGGCTCGCGGCTTTCACCTTCTGGGGCTGGCAGCTGATCATCCTGCTGGCGGCGATCACGCTGCCGCTCGGCATCACCAGCGGCAAGGAATACGCCGAGCTCGAGTGGCCGATCGACATCCTGATCGCGATCGTGTGGGTGGCCTACGCCTACGTGTTCATCGGCACGCTGGCGATCCGGCGCGTCAAGCACATCTACGTCGCCAACTGGTTCTTCGCCGCGTTCATCATCACGGTCGCGGTGCTGCACATCGTCAACAGCGCCGAGATCCCGGTGACGCTGACCAAGTCGTACTCGGTATACGCCGGCACCGTCGATGCGATGGTGCAATGGTGGTACGGCCACAACGCGGTCGGGTTTTTCCTCACCGCCGGGTTCCTGGGCATGATGTACTACTTCGTGCCGAAGCAGGCCGGGCGGCCGGTGTATTCCTACCGCCTCTCGGTGGTGCACTTCTGGTCGCTGATCTCGATCTACATGTGGGCCGGCCCGCACCACCTGCACTACACCACGCTGCCGGACTGGGCGCAGTCGCTCGGCATGGTGTTCAGCCTGATGCTGCTGGCGCCGTCCTGGGGCGGCATGATCAACGGCATCATGACGCTGTCGGGGGCGTGGCACAAGCTGCGCACCGACCCGATCCTCAAGTTCCTGATCGTCTCGCTGTCGTTCTACGGCATGTCGACCTTCGAAGGGCCGATGATGTCGATCAAGACCGTCAACGCGCTCTCGCACTACACCGACTGGACGATCGGACACGTGCACTCGGGCGCGCTTGGCTGGGTGGCGATGGTCTCGATCGGCTGCCTGTACTCGCTGATTCCGCGACTCTATGGCCGCACCAGCATGTGGAGCACGCGCCTGATCGACTGGCATTTCTGGACCACGACGATCGGCATCGTGCTGTACATCGCCGCCATGTGGATCGCCGGGGTGATGCAGGGACTGATGTGGCGCTCGACCAATCCGGACGGCACGCTGACCTACACCTTCGTCGAGGCGCTGCAGGCGACGCACCCCTTCTACATCGTGCGCCTGTGCGGCGGCGCGCTGGTGCTCGCCGGGATGTTCCTGATGATCTACAACGTGCGCCGCACGTTGCAGGAGCGCGGCGCGCAGATCGACCAGCCGGTCATGGCGCCGGCGTGAACAGGCCCGCGAGGCGGCGGCACGGAGAGCGTTGAACGTGAAACACGACATCATTGAAAAGCGGGTGGGCTTGCTGGCGGTGCTGATCGCGCTGGTGATCAGCGTCGGCGGCCTCGTGGAGATCGTGCCCCTGTACCTGTCGGGCCAGGTCACCAAGCCGGCGCCGGGCATCGCCCCGTTGAGCGCGCTGGCGCTCGAGGGCCGCGACATCTACGTGCGCGAGGGCTGCTACAACTGCCACTCGCAGATGATCCGGCCACTGCGCGGCGAGACCGAGCGCTACGGCCACTATTCGGTGGCCGGTGAATCGGTCTACGACCATCCGTTCCAGTTCGGCTCGAAGCGCACCGGCCCGGACCTGGCGCGCGTCGGTGGGCGCTACTCCGATGACTGGCAGCGCATCCACCTGATGAACCCGCGCGATGTCGTGCCGGAATCCAACATGCCCGGTTTCCCCTGGCTGGCGCGCAATACGATCGACGCGAGCCTGACGCCGCGCAAGATGCGCGCGCTGCGCGCGGTGGGCGTGCCCTACACCGATGCGCAGATCGCCGGGGCGAGCGCCGAGGTGCAGGGCCAAACCGAGCTGACCGCGCTGATCACGTACCTGCAGGGCCTCGGCGTGGCCTCGCAGGGCTGGAAATAGCGGAGTCCCGAATCATGCCAGAGACACAGCACATGCAGGACCTGTTCGGCACGCTGAGCGGCATCTTCACCGCGATCATGATCGCGCTGCTGGTCGCCATCACCCTGTGGGCCTGGAGCAGCCGGCGCCGTGAGGCCTTCGACGCCGCGGCGCGCGCGCCACTCGAGGAGGACGCCGACATGCCCAAGGCCGACCGCCGGGAGAGCGCGCCGTGAGTCCGGCCCTGAGCGCCTTCGTGATCGTCCTGACGACGCTCAACATCGCGGGCGCGGCCTGGCTGATGCTCGCGATGCGGCGCCGCGGGCACGAGGACGCGAAGAGCACCGAGACCACCGGCCACGTGTGGGACGGCGACCTGGGCGAGTACAACAATCCGCTGCCGCGCTGGTGGCTGTGGCTGTTCTTCATCACGGTGGCCTTCGCGATCGGCTACCTGTTCCTGTACCCGGGGCTCGGCAACTATGCCGGGCGGCTGGGCTGGACCTCGGCGAACCAGCATGAAGCGCAGCAGCGCGAGGGCGAGGCGCAGGCGCAGAAGCTGCTGTCGCGATTCGACGGCAAGTCGGTGGCCGAGCTGCGCAACGACCCGCAGGCGCTGGCCGTCGGGCGCAACCTGTTCGCGAACAACTGCGCCGTGTGCCACGGCTCCGACGCGCACGGCAATCCCGGTTTTCCGAACCTGACCGACCAGGACTGGCTGTACGGCGGCTCGCCGGAGCAGATCGAGGCGACCATCGCCGGCGGCCGCAATGGCGTGATGATTCCCTGGCAGGCCGCGCTCGGCAACGACGGCGTCGACAACCTCGTCGCCTACGTGTTGTCGCTGTCGGGCCGCAAGGCGCCGGCCGGCGACGTCGCGGCGGGCAAGCAGCTGTTCGACACCAACTGCGTCGCCTGCCACGGCGCCGATGCCAAGGGCAACCAGGCCATCGGCGCGCCGAACCTCACCGACCAGACCTGGCTGTACGGCGGCTCGGTGGAGGCCGTGCGCGCCTCGATCGCGAACGGACGGCAGGGCCTGATGCCGGCGCAGCTCGATCGGCTGGGGCCGTTGCGCGTGAAACTGCTGGCCGCCTATGTCCTGTCGCTCGGCGCGGGCGGTGCCAGTGGCGACGCCACCCACTGAGGCCACCGGCAACCGGCGCCGGCGGGCGCTCGCGCTGGGCGCCGTGCTGTGGGCATCGTTCCTCGCTGCCTGCGCCGGCACGATGTTCTTCTTCGCCTTCGTCGCGCCCGAGGACCTGCTCGGCAACTACGCCGAGAGCGATCACATCGATCGACTCGGCGTGTACACGCTGGGCTTCTTCGGGCTGTGGTGCCTCGGCGCGCTGGCCAGCGCGCTGGCGCTGTACGTGCACCGGCAGATCAGCGCGGACGATCGCCCGGGCAACAGCCGGGAAACGCCGTCATGAACGCCGGCGGCAACGCCGTCGCCGAAGCCGACAGCGGTTCCTACTACCAGGCGCACCAGAAGGTCTATCCACGCGAGATCGGGGGACGTTTCGCGCGCCTGCGCGTGCTCGCGGTCTGGGTGCTGCTCGGCCTGTACTACCTGCTGCCGTGGTTCCAGCTGCACGGCCGCCAGGCGGTGCTGTTCGACCTGGCCGAACGCAAGTTCTACATCTTCACGCTGGTCATGTGGCCGCAGGACTTCATCTTCCTCACCTGGCTGCTGGTGCTGGCCGCGCTCTCGCTGTTCTTCTTCACGGCGCTCGCCGGACGCCTGTGGTGCGCCTACGCCTGCCCGCAGACCGTGTGGACCGAATCCTTCCTGTGGCTCGAACGGCTCACCGAAGGCAACCGGCAGGCGCGCATCAAGCTCGATGCCGCGCCGTGGGGGTTGGAGAAGCTCCTGCGGAAAGGCTCGAAGCAGGTGCTGTGGGTCAGCTTCGCGGCCTGGACGGGCTTCACGTTCGTGGGCTTCTTCACGCCGATCCGCGCCCTGGCTTCGGATGCGCTCGGCCTGTCGCTCAGCCCCTGGGAGCTGTTCTGGATCGTGTTCTATGGCTTCGCCACCTACGGCAACGCCGGCTACCTGCGCGAGCAGGTGTGCAAGTACATGTGCCCGTACGCGCGCTTCCAGAGCGCGATGTTCGACAAGGACACGCTGATCATCACCTACGACGCCGAACGCGGCGAGCCGCGCGGCGCGCGCCGGCGCACGGCGGCCCGCGGCGCCGGTGGCCTCGGCGATTGCATCGACTGCACCTGGTGCGTGCAGGTCTGCCCCACCGGCATCGACATCCGCAAGGGCCTGCAGATCGAGTGCATCGCCTGCGCGGCCTGCATCGACGCCTGCGACAGCGTCATGGACCGCATCGGTTATCCGCGCGGGCTGGTGCGCTACACCACGCAACACGCGCTCGACCACGGCACGACGCACGTGGTGCGGCCGCGCATCATGGTCTACGGGACGATCCTCGCGCTGCTGGCGATCGGCTTCGGCGTGGCGCTCGCGCTGCGCACGCCGCTCGGCCTGGACGTGATCCGCGACCGCAACAGCCTGTTCCGCCTGCTCGATGACGGGCGCATCGAGAACGTGTACACGCTGAAGATCCTGAACAAGTCCGAACTGAACCGCCGCATCGACGTCACGGTCACCGGCCCCGGGGAGCTGACGCTCGATCCGGCGCAGCCCAGCTACAGCGTGGCCCCCGGCGAGGTCTACCCGGCCGTGGTGCGCGTGCGGCGCGATGCCTACCAGCCCATCGGCTCCGAGACCATTCAATTCCATGCCACCGCGCGCGACAATCCACGCGTGGCGGCCACGCACGCCGCCCGCCTGCTGGCGCCCTCGAGGTAACCTCCCATGCGCAAACCTTCCAATCCGGTCCTGGTCCTGGTCATCACGCTGCCGCTGCTCGCGGTCGCCGGCAGCTTCGTTTCGCTGGCGCTGGCGGTGACGCGCGGCGACAGCGAATTGCCCAAGAGCTACCACTGGGAGGGCGGCGACTTCGACCGCGACCAGCAGCGCGAAGCGCTGGCCGCGCAACAGGGCATCGGCGCGACCGTCGGCTTCGATCCGCTCACGCAGCGTTGCACGGTGACGTTGCGCGGCGCGGCGCCGGCCGCAGTGCGCCTGACGCTGACGCACCCGACCGAGAGCGCGGCCGACGTGCGCCTGACGCTGCCGCGGGCCGATGGCCGCTACAGCGCCCCGTGCGCCGCCCTGCCCGCCGCGCACTGGTGGCTCGAGCTCGCGGACGACCAGGCCGGCTGGCTGCTGCGGGCGCGGCTGCACGGCGACCTGGTCGAACCGGTGCAGGTGGGAACACCTTGAGCGAGGCGGCCGCGCACCTGCACTGGCACGGGCCGGGCGGACTCGAGCAGCTCGAGTTCTTCGCCGAAGGCATGCACTGCGCGAATTGCGCCCGCTCGATCCGCAGCAAGGTCGGTGCGCTGCCAGGCGTGGCGCGCGTCGAGGTCAACCTGACGACCGCGCGCGTCAGCGTCGCCTGGGACCCACAGCGATCGCGGCTGCGCACGGTGCTCGACACGGTCGAGGGCCTGGGCTTCCACGCCGTGCCGCTCAACGGCGCCGCGGGGAGCGACGCGCAGCGCGCCGAACGGCGGCGCATGCAGAAGCGCATCGGCCTCGCCGCGCTCGCGGCGATGCAGATGTCCATGTACACGGTCGGGCTGTACGTCGGGGCGTGGACCGGCATCGACCCGTGGATCGAGCAACTGCTGCGCGTGACGGCGATGCTGATCGCGGTGCCGGTGATGTTCTATTCCGGCGCCCCGTTCCTGACCGGCGCCTGGCACGACCTGCGGCGCCGCTCGCTCGGCATGGACGTGCCGGTGGCCGCCGCGCTCGCGCTGGCCTTCGTCGCCAGCGTCATCAACACGTTCCGCGGCTCCGGACAGGTCTATTTCGATTCGGTCGCGATGTTCATCGGCTTCCTGCTGGTCGGCCGCTACATCGAGATGAACGTGCGCCGCAACAGCCTCGATGCAGGCGAAGCGCTGGTGCGCAGCCTCCCTGCCACCGTCACGCGGCTCAAGCCCGACGGCACGAGCGAACGCATCGGCCTGCAGCAGGTGGCTGCGGGCGATCGCCTGGTGGTGCCGATGGGCGCGGTCATTCCGGTCGACGGCATCCTCGAGGGCGATGGCACGCTGATCGATGAATCGCTGATCAGCGGCGAGTCGGTGCCGGTCGCGCGCGCCAGCGGCGAGGCGTTGCCGGGCGGGGCGATCAACGTCGGCGCCGCCTGCACGCTGCGCGCCAGCCGCGACGCGCGGCACTCGACGCTGGCTTCGATGGCGGCGCTGATCGAGCGCGCGCAGGCCGAGCGCCCGCCGCAGGCGCTGGCGGCCGATCGCGCCGCGGCGCAATTCGTGGCCTGGATCGTGGTGCTCGCCGCCGCGGTGGCCGCCTTCTGGTTCTGGTTCGACCGGGCGCGCGCCTTCGAGGCGACGCTCGCGGTGCTGGTGGTCACCTGCCCCTGCGCGCTGTCGCTCGCCACGCCGGTGGCGATCGCCGCCGCGACCACGCGGCTGGCGAAGCGCGGCATGCTGATCACGCGCGCCGACGCGCTCGAGCGGCTCGCCGCGGTCGACACGGTGGTGCTCGACAAGTCCGGCACCCTGACCAGCGCGCGCATGCAGCTCGCCGAGGTGCGCTGCCTCGGCGCGCTGGGCCGCGAGGCCGTGCTGCGGCTGGCCGCGAGCCTCGAGCAGCACTCCGCGCACCCGCTGGCCGCGGCGTTCACCGGCGCGAGCACCGACCGCTGCCCCGTCGACGACGTGCGCGAGCGCGCCGGGCAGGGGCTCGAGGGCCGCATCGGTGGCGAGCTGTGGCGCATCGGGCGGCGCGAGTACGTGGCGGAGCTGGCAGCGGCACAGCCGGCCGCGGCCGCGTCCGAGGGCAGCGACGATTTCATCTGGCTCGGATCCTCCGCCGGCTTCGGCGCCGCCTTCGCGGTCACCGATGCGCTGCGGCCGGATGCCGCGGCGGCGATTGCGGCGTTGCGCGCGCTGGGACTCACGGTGCGCATCGCCAGCGGCGACCGGCGCTCGACCGTGACCAGGGTCGCCGCCGAGCTGGGCATCGGCGAGGCCAGCGGCCGCATGAGCCCGCAGGCGAAGCTGGAGCTGATCGGCGAACTGCAGCGGCAGCAGCACCGCGTGCTGATGGTCGGCGATGGCATCAACGACGGGCCGGTGCTGGCGGCGGCGCACGTGTCCTGCGCGATGGGTGGCGGCGCCGCCCTCGCCCATGCGGCCGCCGACCTGCTGCTGATGAACGAATCGCTCCTGTCGGTGGCCGCCGCCGTGCAGACCGCGCGCGGCACGATGCGGCTGATGCGCTCCAACCTGCGCTGGGCGCTCGGCTACAACCTGTGCGCCGTGCCGCTGGCCGCCGCCGGCCTGGTCTCCCCCTGGCTGGCCGCGCTCGGCATGTCCGGCAGCTCGCTGTACGTCGTGGAGCGGGCGCGCCGCTTCGCCACGGGCGCCACATGAGCATCGCCCTGCTGCTGATCCCGCTCGGCCTGGTGCTGCTCGGCGTGGCGGTCTGGGCATTCTTCTGGGCCGTCAACAACGACCAGTTCGAGGACCTCGATCACGTCGCGGAACATGCGCTCGACGAGGAGCCGGCTGCGCCCGCGTTGCCTAAATCGCCGCCCTGACCCTAATATCGGCCCCGGAGCCGCGCTGCGGCGGGAGCCCTGAAGAGGATCAAACCGGTGGCCAGAGAATTCGAGCCCGTCGTGGGCCAGTGGTACGAGAACATCGACGAGAACGACAGCTTCCGCGTGCTGTCGGTGGACGAGGACGCCGAGCTGATCGAGATCGAGTACCTCGACGGCGACATCGAGGAGAT
>DATKLZ010000071.1:0-3916 GCA_035542135.1 Steroidobacteraceae bacterium
AAAACCGGGGGCGGGTATGCGCCGGCGCTCGAATGCGGCAGCCCTCGCTGCGCGAGGGGTTCCCTGCGCTGCTCGATCGCATGGCCCGTCGCGAAACGCGCTTCGCTCACTGCGTTCGCTGCGCTGGAACAATCGCGACGAATCAGAAGACGTTGCGCGCCCGCTGGGCGCGCGGCCACGCGCTCTGCGCTGCTCGGCGCCGCATATGTCGCTGCCGTCGCACACCCACCCCCGGCTTTGCTGGCGCCACGGTGGAATGCGTGGGCGAACACCACGAGCGGTGCTGCGCTGCGGGCGGTACCCGGCAGGGGCGACTTGTGGGGCGGCGAGCAGCGCAGGACCGAGGCGGGCGCGCGCGCAGCGCGCGCTTCCACCTCCGACTCGCCGCGACTGTCCGAGCGGAACGACCGCAGGGAGTGAAGCGAGTTTCGCGGCGCCGCCTCGGGCCGAGCAGCACAGCGGAGTCGGCCTGAAAGGCCGACCGCCACAGTAGGAGCCCCTGCCGGGTACCGCTCGCAGCGCCGCACACACTTTCGAACGAATGCGTGGCTCATCTCAAACGCGAAAGTACCACCGCGTCAGGTGAAAGAAGATCGGCGCCGAGAACGCCAGCGGCGCGATGCGGTCGAGCAGGCCCACGGCGCCCGTGACTGCTTGGGCGTTGCCCCAGCTGGTGACGCCGGCGTCGCGCTTGAGGGCCTGCATCACCAGCTGGCCGAGCGTGCCGGCGCCGCCGGTCAACGCGCCGAGCACGAACGCCTGCAACGGCTTGAACGGCGTGCTCCAGTACATGGCCGCACCCAGCACGCCGGCCGCGATCGCGCCGATCCACCAGGCGCGCCTCGAGAAGCTGCGGTCGATGTGGCGTGCCGCAGGCCGTGCGCGCAGCCGGCGACTCGCGGCCTGCTGCGCGATCTGCGCCACTGCGCTCACGACCACCAGAAAGAACAGCAGGAACGCGCCGCGGCCCGCGAAGTTGGGAAATTCCAGCAGCAGCAACGCAGGCCCGTGACTCAGCCCGTAGACACACACCATGATGCCCCACTGGATCTCGGCGTTGCGCTCGAGAAAGCGCTCCGGATCGTCGGCCAGCGCGCTGGCCACCGGAATCGCCAGGAACACGTAGACCGGGATGAACACCGTGAACAGGTCGAACCAGCGGCCGCCGGCGAACACGTACTGCAATGGCAGCACCACGAAGAAAGCGAGGATCAGTCCACGGTGGTCGGCGCGCCGGGTGTGCATCAGCGTGATGAACTCGCGCAGCGCGAGGAACGAGATGCCGCCGAACAGCAGCGTGGCACCGACCGCGCCGGACATCCACGCGAGCCAGAACGTGACGGCGCCGATCCACACGGCTCGCAGGTCGCGCCCGAAGCGGGCGTGCCGCTCCTGCGCCGGCCCGCTCATCTCGCGCAGCGACAGCGCGAACCAGCCGATCAGCGCGAGCAACAGCAGGCCGAACATCACCACGAACAGCAGCGCCACCTGCTGGTTGACCGACAGATCTCTCAGGGCCATGGTCGACGGGCTCGTGCGTTCCTACGCGTTGGCGGGTCGCTGCGCCAGCACGGCGGCGCGGGCGCGTTCGAGGAAGGCGGCCTTGTCCTCGCCGTCGATGCGCGGCAGCGGCGCGCCGAACGTCACCGTGCACAGGATCGGCACCGGCACCACCTCGCCCTTGGGCATCACGCGCTGCACGTTGCTGATCCACGCCGGGATCAGCTGCACCTGCGGGAACTGCATCGCCAGGTGGTACAGGCCGCTCTTGAACGGCTGCGGCTCGCCGCTGCTGCTGCGCGTGCCCTCGGGAAAGATCACCAGCGAATCGCCGTGCGTCAGCGCCTCGGCCAACGGTTCGAGTGGATCCTGCTCCTGCGTGCGTTGCCGCTCGACGTAGACGGCGTGGAACACCTCGCGCGTGATCCAGTGCTTGAACGGCGTCGCGGTCCAGTAGTCGCGCGCGGCGATCGGCCGCGTCGTCGCGCGCAGCTCACGCGGCAGCGCCGCCCAGATCAACACCCAGTCGAAGTGGCTCTGGTGGTTGGCGAAGTAGATGCGCTGCTCGGCCTTCGGCGGACAGCCCTTCCAGTGGCCTTGCGCGCCGGTGATCAGACGGGCGACGAAGGCGAGCAGGGCTCCGAAGGCATCGGCGCGCGTCATCGCGGCGATTGTCGCCTGCCGGGCTCGGGCCAACGCCTGCCACTCGCGGGTCCGCAGGGGTTCGCTCGGTGCGGGCTCACAGCCCGTCCGCCTGCATGCGGCCGGGCCTTCGCCAGGCACTCGCGAGTCCGCAGGGACTCGCTCGGTCCGGGCTCAGTGCCGGAAGTGCCGCACGCCGGTGAACACCATCGCGATGCCGCGCTCGTCGGCGGCGGCGATGACCTCGGCGTCGCGCATCGAGCCGCCCGGCTGGATCACGCAGGCGGCACCGGCGTCGACCACCACGTCGAGGCCGTCGCGGAACGGGAAGAACGCGTCGCTCGCCACCGCCGAACCCTGCAGCGAGAGCCCGGCGTTGGTGGCCTTGATGGCGGCGATGCGCGACGAGTCGACGCGGCTCATCTGGCCGGCGCCGACGCCGAGCGTCATGCCGCCCGCGCAGTAGACGATCGCGTTGCTCTTGACGAACTTGGCCACCTTCCACGCGAACATCAGGTCGTCGAGCTGCGCCTCGGTGGGCCGCTTCTTCGTCACCAGCTTCAGTTCGCTGCGCCGCACGTTGCGTGCGTCGGCGCTCTGCAGCAACAGGCCGCCGCCCACGCGTTTGAGGTCCAGCGCGTTCGTCTGCGTCGACAGCGGCACTTCGAGCAGCCGCACGTTGGCCTTGCTGGCGAACAGCGCGCGCGCCTCGGGCGTGATGGCCGGGGCGATCAGCACCTCGACGAACTGCTTGGCCGCGTGGATCGCCTCGGCCGCCGCGCCGTCGAACGGTCGGTTGAACGCGACGATGCCGCCGTAGGCGCTGGTGGGGTCGGTCTTCAGCGCCTTGCGGTATGCCTCGGCCGCCGACGCGCCGACCGCCACGCCGCACGGGTTGGCGTGCTTGACGATCACGCACGCGGCCTCGTCGAACGTCTTGACGCACTCCCACGCCGCGTCGGCATCGGCGATGTTGTTGTAGCTGAGCTCCTTGCCCTGCAGCTGGCGCCAGTGCGCCAGCGTGCCCGGGGCCGGCTCGAGATCACGGTAGAACGCCGCGCTCTGGTGCGGGTTCTCGCCGTAGCGCATGTCCTGCGTCTTGACCACCTGCAGGTTGAACACCGCGGGGTATTCGGCGCGCTGCGGCACCGCCGCGCCGCGGTCCTCGGCGCCTGCGGCGAGGCTGCCGAGGTAGTTGGCGATCATGCCGTCGTAGGCGGCGGTGTGCGCGAACACCTTCTTCGCCAGCGCGAACCGGGTGGCGCGCGCGACGCCGCCGGCATCGAGCTCGGCGAGCACCTGCGCATAGTCGGCCGGGTCGATCACCACGGTCACGTCGGGCCAGTTCTTCGCCGCGGCGCGCAGCATCGCCGGGCCGCCGATGTCGATGTTCTCGATCGCGTCGTCGAGCGTGCAGTCGGCGCGCGCGATCGTCCTGGCGAACGGGTAGAGGTTGATCACCAGCAGGTCGATCGGCTCGATGCCCTGCGCGGCCAGCGCGGCCATGTGCTCGGGCCGGTCGCGCCGCGCCAGCAGGCCGCCGTGGATGCGCGGGTGCAGCGTCTTGACGCGGCCGTCGAGCATCTCCGGAAAGCCCGTGACCTGCGCCACCTCGGTCACCGGAAGCCCCGATTCGGCCAGCAGCTTGGCGGTGCCGCCGGTGGACAGCAGCGCGATGCCGCGCCGGTGCAACGCGCGCGCGAAATCGACGATACCGGTCTTGTCGGAGACGGAGATCAGCGCACGCATGTCAGAACACTCTCTGAGTGGAACC
>DATKLZ010000072.1:0-26905 GCA_035542135.1 Steroidobacteraceae bacterium
GAAATCCGGCGGCTCGTCGCCAAAATAGAACCCATCCACGGCATAGCGCTCGTTGAACAGGTTGCGCGCCCACAGGCTGGCCGTCCAGCGCTGCCGGCGCCAGCCGGCGCGCAGGTTGACCAGCGTGCGCCGGTCGGCACGCTGGTCGTGGCTGGCGCTGAAATAGAAGCCGTCCTGCGCCTGCAGGTCGAGGCGCAGGAACGCGCCGGAGGGATGCTGGTAGCCGGCGGCGAGCGCGTACTGCCACGCGGGCGCGAAAGCCTGGGCGCGACCGCGCAGGTCCAGCCCATCCTGGATGTAGCCCAGGTAGCGGGTGTCCTGCAGCGACATCGACGCCGACAGCGTCCAGCGCTCGCGCGGGCGCCAGGCCAGCTCGCCCTCGGCGCCGAGGTTGTCGCCGTGCGCCGCATTGCGGGTCAAGAACACGTAGGTGAGCGGATTGTCCGGCTGCAGCTGGCGCGAGCTGTACACCTGCATCGACTGGCGCCGCATGGCGTAGACATCGGCCTGCAGCGACAGCGACCCGTCGCGGTTGTGCGCGCGCAGCCCGAGTTCCAGGTTCCACAGCGACTCGGCGAGGAAGCGCCGGTCGGAAGAACCGATGTCGGCGCCGATGTTGAAGCCGCCGGCCTTGTAGCCGCGCGACAGCGTCGCGTAGAACTGGCGCGCCGCGCCGGCATCCCACAACCACGAGAGATTGCCGCCGGGCATGCGATCGCGCGCGGTCGGAAACGGCTGGGGGTCGGAACTGTCGGTGTAATCGGCGGTACGCTGCTCGTAGCGCAGGCCCAGCGTCAGCGTACCGTGGCGCCCGGTGCGCATCTCGAGCGAGCCGTAGATCGCGGCGTTGGTCGCCGCATACTGGCTGTCCAGCGGATTCTGGCCCGCGCCGTACTGGTCCTTCCAGCTGTCGAGCAGCGCGTCACCCTCGCGCAGGCGCAGGACGTACACGCCGATGACCGGACGCAGCACGCCGAAAAGCAGCCGCGACTCGCCGCCGACGTAGCGCAGGTCTTCGGCCAGCGTGCGGCGCGTGCGCAGGTGCTGCTCGAAGTAGTCGTAGGGCACGCCCCAGTACACGTCGTTCCCCCAGTCGCCGTCGAAGGAATAGTCGATGTGCGACACGGCGGCGCTGCTGACGCTGAGCCACTCACCGGTGGCGGTGGCATGCGTGAGCCGGAGCGCCGCACCGGCCGAGCGCTGCGCATCGCGCCCGGGCTGGTTGGATTCCGTGACGCGCGAGTTGTCGACCGACCAGGCGTCGTAGCCGTTGTCGAGGTCGGCATACAGCAGCGTCAGCGCGGCGCGCGTGCCGGGCGCAATCTCCCACTGCAGCTTGCCCCGCACGGTGCTCTCGTCGTACCCGTTGGTGTCATCGCGCCCGAGGAAGGCGTTGCGGCGGAATCCATCGCTCCGGTAGCGTTGCGCAGCCAGGCGCCACCCGGCGCTGCCATCGGGGCGTCCGTCGCCGACGGCGAAGCCGAGCGAGTCCGTGCCGTAGTCGCCGAGCGTGGCCTCGGCGCGGGCGTCGAACGCGGTACCGGGATCGCGGCTGCGCAGCGAGATCAGGCCAGCCAGCGCATTGGCTCCGTAGACCGTGCTGCCGGGGCCGCGCAGCACTTCGACGTGATCGAGATCGAACAGCGTGGCCGGCATGCCGACGCCGGAGAAATCGATGTCGTCGATCAGGAATCCGACCGAAGGGTTCGGCGCACCCTGGTACTGCTCGGTCTCGCCGATACCACGCAGCTGGAAGTAGCGCGGGCGCGAGGTGCCAGACGCCCAGCTCAAGGCCGGCACGAGCCCGAGCACGTCCTCGAAGTGCTGCACGCCGGCCGCCGACAGCGTCGTCGCATCGAGCACCGTCGCGCTCTGCGGCAGATCGCGCAGCGGCACGGCGCGCAGGCTGGCGTGGATGACGATTTCCTCGAGCGCCTCGGGGGCCGGCCCGGAAATGGGCGCGGTCGCCGCGACGGCGCAGGCGCTGAACGCGGCCATCGCGGCCGCGGCGGTGTATCGAATGAATGTGGTCACGGACCTGCTCCCTACGCCGGTATCAACCGGATCAGGTTCAACGGGTTCGCCGGTATCGCCGGCATCTCAGGCCCCAAGCCAGGGCCACCCCAAGGTTTGCGACGCGAACTATACCATGCGGCCGGGGCCGCGCCCGCTTCGGGTACCATGCGGGGCACGGCGGCAAGGCGGTTACCGATGACGCGGCGCGTGCGCATTTTCCAGGTCGATGCATTCACCTCCCGGCTGTTCGCCGGCAACCCGGCCGCCGTCGTGCTCGATGCGCAGCAGCTCGCGGAAGCGGAGCTGCAATCGCTTGCGCGCGAGCTGCGCGGCGGCGACACGGCCTTCGTGCTGCCGCCCGATGGCGCCGACCATGACCTGCGCGTGCGCTTCTTCACGCCGCGCGCCGAGACCGCCTTCGTCGGCCACGCCACGCTGGCCGTGCACGCGGTGCGCGATGCGCTCGGACTGCCGCCGTGCCGCCGCCAGAAGCAGGGCAACCGCATCATCGACGCCGGCCGCATCGACGTCGCCGCCGCGGCCCCGCCGCACACGCGCTACTACTTCGAGCAGCCACCGCCCCCGCTGCATGGGGTGCTGGCGGATGAGGCCTTGCGCGCGGTGCTGGCCGCGCTCGGACTGGACGCCGGCGATCTCGACCCGCGCTGCCCGGCCATCGCGGCCGGAGACCGTCGCGCGCGCGCACTGATCGCCGTGCGCGACGGCGCGACGCTGGCGCGAGTGCGTCCCGACCTGGCGCAGCTCGCCGCGCTGTCGGCCGCGGGCTGCCCGCCCGGCTACTTCGTCTACACGCGCTCGCCCGCGGTGCCTGGCTGCGATACCGAAGCGCGCATGTTCTGTCCGGCGATCGGCATCGACGAGGATCCGGTCAGCGGCAACGCGCATGCGCTGCTGGCCGTGCACCTGCACTCGCTGGGCCTCGTTGCGGAACGCGCCGGCGAACTGCGCTTCACCGGCCGGCAGGGGCATCACATTGGTCGTCCAGGCGTCGTGGAGGTGCTGATGCGCCGCACCGGCGCCGCCGTCAGCGGCGTTCGGATCGCCGGCGAGGCGGTGATCGCCTTCGAGGCCACGGCTGGACTGCCGTGACCGGCCGGCGCGCGGCGCGCTAGAGCTCGCGCAGCCCTTCGGCGACCGACATGCGCGCGGCGCGCAGCGCCGGGAACAGTCCGCCCAGCAGGCCGATCGCCAGCGCCCACTTCAGGCCGCGCCACAGCAGCTCCGGCGTGACCTGGAACGCAAACACGATCTGCGTGAAATTCGCGCCCAGCGTCGAGGCGGTGTAGTTGTTGAACAGCAGCCAGGCGATGCCCGCGCCCGCCACCCCGCCGAGCGTCGCCAGCAGCATCGTCTCGAGCATGACCGAGACGATCACCGGCAGGGCGCGGAAGCCGACCGCGCGGAGCGTGGCGATCTCGCGCGTGCGCGCGGCCACCGCGGCGTACATGCTGTTGAGCGCTCCGAACACGGCGCCAATGCCCATGATCAGCCCGATCGCGGTGCCGAGCCGGTTGATCAGCGTGGTCAGCTGCGCCGACTGTTCGTTGAAATAGTCGCGCGTGGTCTTGACGTCGACCTTGATGCGCGGATCGGTGGCGAGCGCGGCCTTGAAGGACTCGAAGGCGCTGGCGTCGGTCAACCGCACGGTGACCGAGGTCGCGCCCGAGCCGCGCCGGTAGGCGGGGCCGACGACGTCGACATCGCCCCACAGGTCCGATTCGCTGGCATCGCCCGAGGCGAATTCACCGACGATCTGCCAGTCCTGCCCGCCCAGCTTCAGCGAGGATCCGACGCCAACGCCCGCGAACTGCTGCAGCGCGCGCTTGCCGACCATCAGTTCGCGCAATCCCGGCGTGAAGCGGCGGCCCGCGATCACGCGCACGTTCGGCCGCAGGTCCCAGGCGCGCTCGCCCACGCCGCGCAGTTCCACGTTGGCATCGAGCCCGGTGCTGCGCTTCGGCAACGCGGCCACGACCACGAGCTCGCCCGAGGCGATCGGCTGCCCGGCAGGCGTGCGCCGAACCATCGGCAACTGCGACACCAGCGCCACGGTGTCGTGGTCGAGCACGGAGTTGAGCTCGGTCTGCGCGCCGGCGCGCAGCACGATCGCCGTGTCATCGCTCCCGCTCTGCCGCAACGTGGCGGCAAACCCGGCGGCCATGGCCAGCAACGCCACGAGCACGCCGACCACGCCGGCGATGCCGACCACGACCACCGAGGAGGATCCGAGTCGCTGCGGGATCGTTGCGACAGCCACTTCGGTCGCCGACCAGGCCTGCCGGCCGATGCGCGTGCCCGCCAGCCACAGCGCCAGCGGCACCAGCAGCAGCGCCAGGAGCCAGCCGGGCACGATCACCAGCAGCACGAGCGCCGCCAGCAGCATCGCCCAGATGCCGAGCCAGGCCGCCATCGACACCCACCGATTCCTGCGCCCGGCCATGCGGTGCCTCAGCGTCCCGCCAGCGCATCGACGATGCGCAGCCGCAGTCCGCGATAGGCCGGCAGCGCGCCGACCACCAATCCGATCAGCAGCATCAGCGCGAGCGCGCGCGCCCAGATCGCCGCTGAGCCGACGATCGGCGGGAACACGGCGCCGGTGGCCGCCTCGAGCGTCGTGGCGACGCTGCCGGCGATCAGCACGCCGATGACGCCGCCGAGCAGCAGCAGCAGCACCGACTCGGCGAGCAGCAGGCCGAGCACGCTGCCGCTGGTGAAGCCGATGGTCTTGAGGATCGCGAGCTCGGGTATGCGCTCGCGCACCGCCTGTGCCATCGTGTTGCCGGTCAGCAGCACCAGCGTGAAGAACACCGCGGCCATGATCGCGCCGACGATCAGGCCGATGTCGCCGAACTGGCTGACGAACGCGAGCTGGAAGGCATGCTCGCTCTGCGTCTTGGTCTCATGGTCGGAATTCGCGGAGAGCGCGTCGATCTGCTGCGCGATCGCATCGGCGCGCGCCGGGTCGGTGACGCGCTCGACATACCAGCCCACCGAGCCGTTGCCGAACTGGCGCGCCTCGTCGAAGTAATCCCAGTTGAACAGCAGCGCGTTCTCCTGCGCCTTCAGCTTCGGGTCGTCCACCGTGTAGATGCCGACCAGGTCGAAGATCCAGGTGTTGCTGCCGTCCTTCTGCGGGAAGATCGTGCCCTGCAGCGGGATGCGGTCGCCGAGCTTCCAGCCGAACTGCTTCGCCAGCCGGGCCCCGACCACCGCGCCGGTGCGCGTGTTGCGGAAGGCGGCGCGCTGTTCCGCGCTCATGCGCCATTCCGGATAGGCATCGAGGAAATTCGGCGACACCGCTTCGGTCGGGAAGAAATTCTTTGGATCCTGGTAGATGCCACCGAACCAGTTGGCGTAGGTCACGTCGGCGACGCCCGGCACCGCGCGGATGCGCTCCAGCAGGCTCTTCGGCAACTGCATCGTGAACGTGATCTTCGAGATCGTGACCAGCCGGTTCACGCCGTTGACGGTCGCGCCGGCGCGGGCGAAGTCGCTGCGCACCGCATCGAGCAGCCCGAACAGCAGGAAGGCGGCGCCGATCGACAGCAGCGTGAACAGCGTCCGCGTCTTGCGCCGCAGCAGCGCCGCCCACACCAGCTGCAGGTACTTCACGCCGCCGGGCGCACACCGCTGTCGGCCAGCGTGCCCTTGTCGAGGTGTACGGTGCGGCGCGCGAACTCGGCGGCCTTCGGATCGTGCGTCACCATGATGATGGTCTTGCCGTGCGCGCGATTGAGCTGCTGGAGCAGTGTCAGCACTTCCGCGGCGGATTGGCGGTCGAGATCGCCGGTCGGCTCGTCGCACACGAGCAGCGCCGGATCCGAGACGATCGCGCGCGCGATGGCCACGCGCTGCTGCTGGCCGCCGGAGAGCTCGCCGGGCTTGTGCGCCGCGCGGTCGGCGAGCCCGACGAGCTGCAGGGCGATGTCGGCGCGGGCGCGGCGCTGCGCGGCCGACAGCCGCGTCAGCAGCAGCGGCAGCTCGACATTGCGCCGCGCCGACAGCGTGGCCAGCAGGTTGTAGAACTGGAACACGAAGCCGACGTGCGCGGCGCGCCATTTCGCCAGCGCGTTCTCCGACAGCTGGTCGATGCGCTCGCCGCCGACGCTGATGCTGCCGCCGGTCGGCGCATCGAGCCCGCCGATCAGGTTCAGCAGCGTGGTCTTGCCCGAGCCCGACGGCCCCATCAGCGCGACGAAATCACCGGCCTCGATCGACAGGTCGATGCCGTGCAGCACCTCGACCTTCTGCGAACCGCGCGCATAGGTCTTGCTGACATCCTGCAGCTGCACCAGCGTATTCATGCCTGCCCACCCATGACGAGATTGTTCCCCGTGGAATGAACCCTGCGGCGCGACCTACTTGTCGGCCGCGGCCACCGCAAGGCGCGCCCCGTCGGCCAGCCCGGGCGGCGGCGCGCGCACCACGCGCATGCCGGCCGGAATGCCGGTCACGGACTGCAGGTCGCCATAAACCTGGCCGGGCGTGACCGCATGCGCGTGCGCGCGATCGCCCTCCAGCCCGTAAACTACACTGCCGCCGCTCGCGCCGCCATCGCCGGCGCTGACGACGGCGCTCGCGGGCACGAGCACGCCGGGCACCGGCGGCGGCGCGGCGGCGTCGCGCCGGGGCTCGAGGAACGACACGCGCACGCCCATGTCCGGCAGGATGCGCGGATCCTTCTGGTCGAACGCGACCCGCACCTTGACCGTGGCCTTGTTGCGGTCCGCGGTCGGGATGATCGCGATGACGTGCGCCGGGATGGTCCAGTCCGGATAGGCGTCGAGCAGCGCCTGCGCGGCCTGCTGCGGCTGCACGCGGTTGATGTACGACTCGTTGACGTCGACTTCGATCTCGAGCGAATCCATGTCGACGATCGTGCCGACGCCGGTACGCGTGAAGCCCCCGCCCGCCGAGATCGGCGAGATGATCTCGCCGGCCTGCGCCGCCTTGGCAACGATGACGCCGGCGAAGGGCGCGCGCACGGTGCAGTAGTCGAGCTGCACCTGCGCGCCGCGCACGGCGGCTTCAGCGACCGCGATCTGGCGCTGCTGCGCCTGCAGCTGCGCGGCCAGCGTCGCCTGCTGCGTCTGCGCCGCTTCCAGCGCCTGCTTCGAGACCAGCTGGCGATCGATGAGGCCTTCGGCGCGTTGCGTATCGCGCCGGGCCTGCGCGAGCTGCGCCTCGAGCTGCACGGCAACCGCCTGCGCGGCAGCGAGCTGTGCGCGCGCCTGCGCGAGGTTGGCCTGCAGCGCCGAATCGTCGAGGCGCGCCAGCACCTGCCCCGCCTTCACGTGCTCGCCTTCCTCTATGAGCACCTCGCGCAACGTGCCGGTGATCTGCGCCGACACGGTGGCCTCGCGGCGCGCGGTCACGTAGCCGCTCGCCTGCAGCACCGCCGCCGGGCCCTGCGCGGGGCTGGCGACCACCGCTGTGGCGACCTGCACCTCGAACACCGGCCCGCGCCATTTCAGCCAGCCGAACAACGCGAGCGCCGCCACGGCGAGCAATGCCCCGGCGCGCACCGGCCACCGCCGCCACAGCGCCGCACCGCCATCGCCCGAGGGCGCGTCGCGCTCATGCGCGCCGATGCGCAGCTGCCCGAGCAGTGCACCGCGCTCGTGCGCCCCGCCATCGCCGCCGCCTTGGCCCGGCCCGCCGTCGCTAATGCTCATCGCCCCCGCTCATCGCCCTTGGCCATCGATCCGCTCCCGTTGGTAGCGCCGGATGCGCTCCTGGTAGGAACGCGCGGCATGCCCGATCATCGCCAGTTCGCGCGTCCCCGTGGCGCGCACCACGCGCGCCGGCGCGCCCATCAGCACGCTGCCGTCGCCGAATTCCTTGCCCGGCGTCACCATCGCGCCGGCGCCGACCAGGCAGCCCCGGCCGATGCGCGCACCGTCGAGCACGATGGCGCCGTTGCCGACCAGCGTATCATCGCCGATCGTGCAGCCGTGCAGCAGCACCCGGTGCCCGATCGTGACGTTGCGGCCCACGCGCGTGGGCATGCCGGCGTCGCAGTGGATCACGGTGGCGTCCTGCACGTTGCTGCCGGCGCCGATCTCGATGTAGTCGTCGTCGGCGCGCAGCACCGCGTTGAACCACACGCTCGCGCCCTCGCCCAGCCGCACGTCGCCGATCAACTGCGCGCCGGGCGCCACGTAATAGAAGTCGCCCGCGGTGCGCAGGCGCTTGCCTTCGAATGCGAAGTCCACCGACCGCTCCTCAGCCTGCCCGGGTCGCGTTCAATGGCCGGGAACCAGGTCATTGAGGCTGGTGCCGCTGACGCCCGGCCGTTCGCGCAGCGCGCGCACGATCATGTTCGGCAACCGTGTTTCATCCGCCGAAGCCGGGCTCGCGGCCACGCTCAGGATCGCCAGCTCGAAGCGCGGCGCCAGCCACAATCGCGTCGCGCCCTGCCCGCGCAGATAGTACATGTCGCGGTCGGCGAAGGGCTCGGCGCCGGGCGCGGTGCGCAGCGGATGGAGCCGCTGCACCCAGCCCGGCGGAACGACCTGCGTGCCTTCGAAGCGGCCATCATGCAGCAGCAGCTCGGCGACGCGCAGCCAGTCGACGGCGCGCGCGCTCACGTCCGGCGCCGACCAGCGCGCCGGCGCGGCATTCAGCGGCTGCCACACATTGCGCGAGAGGAACTGCGGATAACTGCGGCCGCTCGCCGCCGCGATCGCCGCCGCCAGCGAGCCCGCATCGATCGGCTCGCCGGCGGGCATCGCCAGCCCGTGCCGCGCCACGGCGACGCCGGCGGCGACCAGCAGCAGCGCGTCGGACAACCCGCTGCCGCCATCGATGCGGGATTCCTTGTCCACGTCGCCGGCATAGCGCTCGACGAGCAGATGCCCATGGCGCAACACCAGCAACGCGCCGGCGCGCTCCTTCGCGGCCCAGTCCACCGCCGCCTGGAAGGCCTGCGGATCGAATCCTTCGCCGGACGGCTCGGCGCGCGGCAAGCCGCCGCCATCGCCGCCACCGATCGGCACGCCGCCGGCATCGTGCGGATGCGCATGCCGCCACTGCCACAATCCGCCCAACGCGAGCAGCAGCGCTGCGATCGCGAACCATGCGAACGGGTGCCGGCGAATCATGGCGAGCGCCGCGGCCCGAGATAGCGGACGCGGCCGGCGACGAGCTCGAGCTCGTGCGTCGCGTGGCGCGGCCATTCGTCGCGGTGGTGGGTGGCGATCACGATGGCGTGCTGCATGGCGGCCAGATTATCCACCAGCGCCTGCAGCCTTGCGCGCGTGGGCGCGTCCAGTCCGGTATAGGGCTCATCGAGCAGCAGGATATCAGGCCGCAGCGCCAGGGCACGCGCGAACAGCACGCGCCGGGCCTGGCCATACGAGAGCTCGCCGCAGGGGCGGCGCGCCAGCCGCGCTGCCCCGACACGGCGCAGCGCCTGCAGCGCGGCGCGTCGCTCGCCGGCGCGCGGCACGCCGTCGAGCCGGAAGGCGCCGCGCAATCCGGCCACGACGCAATCGAGCGCCGTCTGCTGGCGCGGCAGCGCGGCCTGCAGCTCGGGCGAGACGCGGCCCACGCGCCGCTGGAATTCCTGCAATGGCGCACCGGGCCCGTGCCCGCGCCGCCACACCGAACCGTGGCTGGCGACGCCGTGATCGCCGTACAGCGTCGCCAGCAGCGTCGATTTGCCGCTGCCGTTCGCGCCGTGCACGACCCAGCACTCGCCGCCGCGAATCGCCCACGACACGCGGCGCAGCACCGCACCGCCTTCCCGCCACACCGAGGCGTCGCGCAGCTCGAGTTGCAGCCGGTGGCGATCCGGCCCCCGCCCGCGGCGCGGCACGGGCGCACGGGATTCGGCGCGCGCACGCTGCGCGGACGGCGCCCGCCACGCGGCGGTCCGCAGCCGGCCGCGGTGCAGCCGCGCACGATGCGTCGTGCCGGCGGGCGCCTCCTCGGCGCGGTGCGTGGCGCATATCCACGGCAGCCTCGAACGGCGCAGCCGGGCCAGCGCCGCCAGCACGCGCAGCCGGTTCGGCGCGTCAAGGCCGTTCAGCGGCTCATCGAGCAGCAGCAGCGCCGGCCGCGACACCAGCGCACGCGCCAGCAGCACGAGCCGGCGCTCGCCCTGCGAGAGCGTCAGGAAGCGCCGCCGCGCGAGCCCGTCGATGCCGAGGCGGCGCAGCATCCGCCCGACCCGCCCCTGCTCGGCGCTCGTCAGCCGGCGCAGCGGGACATCGCTGCGCTCGATCCCGGTGCCCACGATCGTGGCGGCGCGATGGTTCCACGCGTAGTGTTCGTAGCGATCCTGGCGCTCGGCCCCGAGGTAGGCGATGTGTTCCTTGACGCCGGCCGGCTCATCGCTCCGCTCGCCACGCAGCTCGTACACGCGGCGCGCCGCGCGCGAAGGCTGCGGCCACACGTCGCCCGCGATGAGTTTCAGCAGCTGCGTCTTGCCAGCGCCGTTGTCGCCCTGCAGCAGCCAGTGCTGGCCGGGCCGGATGCGCCAGCGCAGGCCGCGCAGCACGCGGCGCCCGCCGCGGATGAGTGCGATGTGCGCCAGCTCGACGGCCAGGTAGGGGCTGCGCGTCCGGCGCCTGCGATTCATCGTGCACCATGATCGCAAATGCGTCGGCGGCTGGCGACAGTCGGGGCGCGGAATCTTGCGTCCGACCGCGAATGGGGTAGATTGCGTGTCCGTCTTGTTTCCACCGGGTACGCCAGACATGAATACACCGAAGTCCTGCTCCTCGCACCTCGCCCAGCTGCTGCTGACGGGCGCCGCGTTCGCGCTGCTGTCGGCGTGCAACCAATCGCCGCCGCCGCCCGCTGCCGAAGCCGCGCCGCCGCCCGCGGCCGCACCGGCTGCGCCCCCGCCGGCCGCCGAGGCTCCCGCACCGGCCCCCGCTCCCGCGCCGGCGCCGGCTGCACCGAAGAAGACCGTGCACAAGGCGCACAGCGCATCGGCCGGCGCGAGCGGCTCCGGTTCCACCGGCAGCGCGATGCCGGCGCCGCCGCGCACGCCGATCACCGTCTGCAGCAACTGCGGCGTCATCGAATCGATCACCGCCGTCAAGGAAGAAGGCAAGGGCACGGCCCTGGGCGCCGTCGCCGGCGGCATCGCCGGCCTCGTGGTCGGCAACCAGGTCGGCGGTGGCAACGGCAAGACCATCGCCAAGATCGCTGGCGCGGCGGGCGGCGCCTATCTCGGCAACAAGATCGAGAAGAAGGTGCGCGCAACGACGCACTACGACATCAAGGTGCGGCTCGACAATGGCACCGAACAGACGGTGAGCCAGGACAACGAGCCGACGCTGGCGGTCGGCGCCGCCGTGCAGATCGTCGACGGAACGGTGGTCGCGAAGTAGCCCTCCGCAGCGCGCCGCGCCGGGGCCGCCCGCGCGCGGCGCGCGGGTTCAGGAATCCGCGCGCATGCGCAGCTGCAGCTCGCGCCTGCGATAATCGATGATCAGCGTGTCGAGGAGCCCCAGCGCGTCCATGCCGATCAGCACGGCCGGCTCCTGGGTCATCCGCCAGTATTCGAAGATGCGCATGTCCGCGAATGTCATGTGGCTCGTCTGGATCTGGATCGGACCGAACTGGATCGGTGGAGCCTTGCGCCCTTCACCGTCCTGGATGTCGTGCGTGACGCCTTCGATCTGATCGACGGTGGTCTTCTCGTGGCGCTTGTAGCGCACGAGCTCATCGCGCAACGCCAGGTTGGCCACCGTGATCTCGCCGCCGGTGTCGATGATCGCCTTGGCCTGCACGGCGCCGAGCCGCACGTTGGCGATCAACAGGCGGCCATGCTCGAGCTGGAACGGGATCGTCATGAAGCCTTCCGGCGCGGCGCGGCCGTGCGAGCGCGAGATGACGATCAGGTCGTGCCTGAAATCGATGTACACGCGCCGGTCGGCCAGGCCCTCGTTGCCGAGCACGCCATCGGCGCCGCCGAGCGCGTCATTGAGCACCGGCAGCTTCGAGTCGTTCATCAGCAGGTCGCCGACCTCGAGCGTGTCGACGCGGATCGTCGGCACCGTGGCGCTGCCGGTCACAGCCCGCAGTTTCACCGGCGACGAGGCATCGGGCACGAGCCCCAAAGTCTCGGCCACCCGCGTGGTCACGCCCGAGCGGCTCGCGCCGGTGTCGAGCACGAGGCGGAACGGACCCTTGCCGTTGATCATGACCGGCGCCCAGATGCGGCCGATCTGGTCGCGACGGGTCGGCGCCACGTAGCGCGGCTCCGGCGCCCGGATGACGATCTCGGTGATTTCATCCTGGACGACCGGCGAAGAGGAGTCGGTGGAGGCGGCCGGCATCGTGGCGGCGGCCCACGGCGCGGCGCCGGCAACGGCGAGCAGCAGCACGATGGATTGGGGTTTCATGGACGCCATTGTGTCACCCACGGGGCGCAAGTCCACACCGGATCCTGCTCGATTGCCGCCCGGCGCGCCCCGGTGTTGCCGCGCCCGCCGTGGCAGGGCAGGATACCGTACCGCTGACCCGCAGCAGATCCCCGCAGCCCATCTTGCAGCCCGACCGCCCCGCCATCGAAGTCCTGAGCGCCGCCCTGCAGGCGCGCCTCGCCGAACTGCGCGCCGCGGGCACGTACAAGGCCGAGCGCGTGCTCGCCTCGCCGCAGGGAGCGCTGATCCGCGTCAACGGGCGCGAGGTCATCAACCTTTGTGCGAACAACTACCTCGGGCTCGCCAGCCATCCGGACGTGATCGCGGCGGCGCACGCCGCGCTCGACCGCTACGGCTACGGCTGCGCCTCGGTGCGCTTCATCTGCGGCACGCAGCAGATCCACGCCGAACTGGAAACGCGCCTGTCGGCCTTCCTCGGCACCGAGGCGACGATCCTGTATTCGTCGTGTTTCGACGCCAACGGCGGGCTGTTCGAGACGCTGCTCGACGAGCAGGATGCCGTGATCTCCGACGCGCTCAACCACGCCTCCATCATCGACGGCATCCGGCTGTGCAAGGCGCGGCGCCTGCGCTACGCGAACCGCGACCTGGCCGAACTCGAGGCGCGCCTCGCCGAATCGCAGGATGCGCGCACGCGCCTCGTCATCACCGACGGCGTGTTCTCGATGGACGGCACCTACGCCCCGCTCGCCGGGATCTGCGCGCTGGCGGAGCGCTATCGCGCGATCGTCGCGGTCGATGATTCGCATGCCACCGGATTCACCGGCGCGAGGGGGCGCGGCACGCACGAACGCGCCGGCGTCATGGGGCGCGTGGGCCTGCTCACCGGCACGCTCGGCAAGGCGCTCGGCGGCGCCTCCGGCGGCTACATCTCGGGTCCGGCGCGCGTGATCGAATGGCTGCGGCAGCGCTCGCGCCCGTACCTGTTCTCCAATTCGATCGCGCCGGTGGTCGCGGCGACGACGCTCGCGGTGCTCGACCTGATCGAATCCGGCGACGTGCTGCGCCGCCGGCTCGAGGACAACGCGCGGCATTTCCGCGCACAGATGCAGGCGGCCGGCTTCACGCTGGTGCCGGGCGAGCATCCGATCGTGCCGGTCATGCTCGGCGACGCGGCGCTCGCGACGCGCATGGCCGACCGGCTGCTCGAGCTCGGCGTCTACGTCATCGGCTTCTCGTTCCCGGTCGTGCCGATGGGCCAGGCGCGCATCCGCACGCAGCTGACCGCGGCGCACACGCGCGCGCAGATCGACCAGGCGGTCGCCGCGTTCACGACGGCCGGCCGCGAAATGGGCATCCTGAAGGGCAGCACATGAAGGCATTGGTCAAGGCGAAAGCCGAACCCGGCATCTGGATGGCGGACGTGGCCAGGCCCACGATCGGCCCGAACGACGTGCTGATCCGCATGAAGAAGACCGCGATCTGCGGCACCGACATGCACATCTACCATTGGGACGACTGGGCGCAGCGCACGATCAAGGTGCCGATGGCGGTCGGCCACGAGTACTGCGGCGAGATCGTCGAGATGGGCAGCGAAGTGCGCGGCCTGAAGGTCGGCGACCGCGTCTCGGGCGAAGGGCACGTGACCTGCGGGTTCTGCCGCAACTGCCGCGCCGGTCGCCGCCACCTGTGCCGCAACACGGTGGGCGTCGGCGTCAATCGCCCGGGCTGTTTCGCCGAATTCATGTCGCTGCCGGCATCCAACGTATTCAAGCTGCCGCCGGCGATCACCGACGAGATCGCCTCGATCCTCGACCCGCTCGGCAACGCGACGCACACCGCGCTGTCGTTCAACGTCGTCGGCGAAGACGTGCTGATTTCCGGCGCCGGACCGATCGGCGTGATGGCGGTCGCGATCGTGCGCCATGTCGGCGCGCGCCACGTGGTCATCACCGACGTCAATCCCTATCGCCTCGCGCTGGCCAAGAAGATGGGCGCCTCGCTGGCGATCGACGTGCGCACCGAGAAGCTCGAGGACGCGATGGCGCAGCTCGGCATGGAGGAAGGGTTCGATGTCGGCCTCGAGATGAGCGGCGCGCCGCCGGCCTTCCGGCAGATGCTCGCCACGATGCACCATGGCGGCAGCATCGCGCTGCTCGGGATCATGCCGGCCGACACCGGCATCAAGTGGGACGAGGTGATCTTCAAGGGCCTGATGATGAAGGGCGTGTACGGCCGCGAGATGTTCGAGACCTGGTACAAGATGGCGGCGATGCTGCAGTCGGGGCTCGACGTCGGCCCGGTGATCACGCACCGGCTGCCGATCGGCAGGTACCAGGAAGGCTTCGAGGTGATGGCCTCGGGCCAGAGCGGCAAGGTCATCCTCGACTGGGAAAACTCGCGCTAGTCGTTCAGCACTCCGGCACGTTGACGGCGAGACCGCCCTGCGAGGTCTCCTTGTAGATGGTGCCCATGTCGTGGCCGGTCTGGCGCATCGTGTTGATGACCTGGTCGAGCGACACCTTGTGCGACCCGTCGCCGTGCAAAGCGAGGCGCGCGGCGCTGATCGCCTTCAGCGACCCCATCGCGTTGCGTTCGATGCACGGGATCTGCACCAGCCCGGCGACCGGGTCGCAGGTGAGCCCGAGGTTGTGTTCCATGCCGATCTCGGCGGCATTCTCGATCTGCCCGTTCGTGCCGTGCAGCGCCGAGGCCAGGCCCGCGGCCGCCATCGAGCAGGCGACGCCCACTTCGCCCTGGCAGCCCATCTCGGCGCCCGAGATCGAGGCATTCTTCTTATAGAGCATGCCGATCGCCGCGGCGCTGAGCAGGAAGCGGATCACGCCCTCGTCATCGGCGCCCGGCTCGAAGCGGTCGTAGTAGTGCAGCACCGCCGGCACGATGCCGGCCGCGCCGTTGGTCGGCGCGGTTACCCTCTGCCCGCCCGCGGCAGTCTCCTCGTTGACTGCGAGCGCAAAGGCGTTGACCCAGTCCATCGCGTGCATCGGATCCTTGGCGTCGCCCGATTCGAGCTGGCGGTACAGCTTCGGCGCGCGGCGGCGCACCTTCAGCACGCCGGGCAGCAGCCCCTGCGCGGTGAATCCGCGCTGCACGCACTCGCGCATCACGCGCCACAGCTCGAGGAGCCCGCGCTTGACCTCGGCCTCGCTCCGCCAGGTGCGCTCGCGCGCCATCATCAGCTCATGGATCTCGAGGCCGTGCTTGCCGCAGTGCTCGAGCAGTTCGGCCGCCGAACCGAATTCATACGGCGCCTGCGCCCGCGGCGCCACGCCACCCGCGGCCTCGCCTTCCCTGACGATGAACCCGCCGCCGATGCTGTAGTACACCTCGCCGAGCAGCACGGCGCCGCCGGCGTCATGGGCGGTGAAACGCATGCCGTTCGAATGCCCCGGCAGCACCTGGTCGTGGTGGAACAACAGGTGGCGCGCCTCATCGAACACGATCTCGTGGTCGCCGCCCAATCGCAAACGCCGGGTATCGCGGATGCGAACCACGGTGGGTTCCACCTGCGATGAATCGATCGTCTCGGGGCGCATGCCTTCGAGCCCGAGCAGGATCGCCCGGTCGGTGCAATGGCCCCGCCCGGTCAGCGCCAGCGAGCCGAACAGCTCGGCGGTGACCGCGGCGGTGCGCGCCAGCAGGCCCTGCGCGGCGAGCGAATCGACGAAGGCGCGCGCGGCGTTCATCGGGCCCATCGTGTGCGAACTCGACGGGCCGATGCCGATCTTGAAGATATCGAACACGCTGAGATTCATGGCCTTGGCACCTGCCGCCTGCGCGCCCCGCGGGATGAGGCCCCAAGACTATGCCGCGTGCGCGGCCGGGGATGGCTCCGGCGCGACCGCATTGGTCTCGTTTCCGTCATCGCCGGTTCAACCCGCCTCGCGCTTCACGCCCGGCAGCACGCACAGCATCTCGTACAGCAGGTTCGCGGCCAGGAGCGAGGTGGTGCCGAAGGGATCGTAGGGGGGCGAGACCTCGACGAGATCGCAGCCGACAAGCTGGAGGCCCAGGCAGCCGCGGATGATCTCCATGCCCTGGATCGTCGTCAGGCCGCCGATCTCGGGCGTGCCGGTGCCCGGCGCGAAAGCCGGATCGAGCCCGTCGATGTCGAAGCTCAGGTACGTCGGACCGTTGCCCAGTTGCTTGCGGATTTCCGCCATCAACGGAACCAAGGAACGGTGCCAGCATTCCTCGGCCTGCACGACGCGCATGCCCTGCTGGCGCGGCCAGTCGAAGTCGTCGGCGCCATAGCCGGTGGCGCGCAGCCCGATCTGCACCGCGCGCCGCGTGTCGAGCAACCCCTCCTCGACCGCACGCCGGAACGGCGTGCCATGCGCGATCTTCTCGCCGAACATCTCGTCGTTGACGTCGGCGTGCGCGTCGACGTGCACCAATCCCAGCGGCCCATGCCGGCGGCGCATCGCGCGCAGGATCGGCAGCACGATGGTGTGATCGCCGCCGAGTGTCAGCGGGATGCAGCCGGCGCCGAGGATGCCGTCGTAGGCCTGCTCGATGATCGCGATCGACCGCTGCAGGTTGAAGGTGTTGATCGCCACATCGCCGATGTCGCCGACGCGCAGCGAATCGAAGGGCCGTGCGCGCGTCGCCATCTGGTAGGGACGGATCAGCACCGAGTTCTGGCGGATGTCGCGCGGCCCGAAGCGCGCGCCGGCGCGCAGCGAGGTGCCGATGTCGAGCGGCACGCCGACGAAGCAGGCGTCGAGCCCGGCCGCGGACGCGAACTGCGGCAGCCGCATCATCGTCGCGGGCCCCGCGAACCGCGGCATCTGGTTGCCGCCGAGGGGCTGGGGATTCGGTGTCGCCATGAGGTTCCTCGCTGCGCCGCACCCGGCACGGCCTCGCCAGCCGCAATCTTAAGGCTTTTCGGCGGCGCCGGGCTGTATCGCGCACTCGCCTCGACGTTATGATGTGCGCAGTCGTCCCGATCATGAGGAGCCCGCCACCATGTCACACGCAACCGTTCGCTGGCTCGCCGCCGCACTCGCGGCGGCTCCGCTGGCCACGCTCGCCGCCGACAGTCCCAAGCTCAACGTGCGCCTCGGCCTGTGGGAAACCACGACGACCGTCACGCACAACGGCGTGCCCGGCGCACCCGGCATGGCCACCGCCCCGGCGATGCCACCCGGGGTCAGCGAGCGCATGGCCGAGGCCATGCAACACCTGTCGCCCGAACAGCGCGCACAGATGGCTGCGGCGATGTCGCGCGCGAACCAGAACCGCAACGGACCCCATGAGCACAAGTACCGCAGCTGCATGACCGAGGACAAGATGCACCGCGACGGTTTCTTCAACGACAAGGAGATGCGCGGCCACTGCACGCACACCGTCATCGAGAACGATGCCCACTCCACTGCGGTCAGCTTCGAGTGCGCGGAGGATGGCGCGACGAACAAGGGCACGGTGCGCTTCACCGCGGTCTCGCCCACGCAGGTCAAGGGCACGATGGACATGAACATCGTGGTCAACGGCACGCCCATGACCGTGCATACCGACCTGCAGTCGACCTGGGTCGGCCCCGACTGCGGCGACGAGAAATAGCGCCGAAGGGCCGCGCGGGGCGCGGCGGTCGTCAGCGCCGCGAGCGGCGCGCCGGGCGCTCGGCGTTCACGACCGGCGCCGAATTCTTCAGCGGCCCGACCCTGGCGCGGATGGTGTCGTGCGTGGGGTATTCCCCGCGCTCGTGCTCATCGATCGAAGCGCGCATGGCCGCCAGGTGCTCCGGGGTCGTGCCGCAGCAGCCACCGACGATGCGCGCGCCGCCGTCGATCGCGAGCCGCGCGTAGTTCGCCATCAGTTCCGGCGTGCCCGAGTACACCGCTTCGGTGCCCTCGAAATGCGGCACGCCGCAGTTGCCCTTCGTGACCAGCGGGAACGGCGAGCCGCGCATCTCCGTCAGGCTGACGAGGATGTCGGGTGCGCCGACGCCGCAGTTGGCGCCCAGCGCCAGCGGCGGCACCGGAAGCTCCGCGACCGACGCGGGCGCGGCGCTCGGCGGCAATCCCATCATCGTGCGGCCGGCGGTGTCGAAGGAATAGGTCAGCACGTATGGCAGGCCGACGGCGATGGCTGCCTCGGCGGCCGCGCGCGCTTCCTCCGGCGATGAGAGCGTTTCGATCCACGCCACGTCGGCGCCACCGTCGCGCAGCCCCTGCAGCTGCGTCGTGAACGAGGCGACCGCCGCCTCCTTCGTCAGCGTGCCCATCGGCTCGAACAGCTCGCCGGTCGGCCCGACCGATCCCGCGACGACGACCGGCCGAGGCGCGCGGTCGGCCACGCCGCGTGCCAGCTCGGCGGCGCGCTTCGCCAGCTCATAGGCGCGATCCTGCGCGTTGTGGAGCTTCAGCCGGTGCGGATTGCAGCCGAAGGTGTTGGTCAGGATGATGTCCGCGCCCGCATCGACGAAACGCTGGTGGAGCCCGGTGACTTCATCCGGCCGGTCGACATTCCAGAACTCCGGCGGCTCGCCGGCGGCGAGCCCGGCCTTGAAGTAATTCGTGCCGGTGGCACCGTCGGCCAGCAACACGTGCTTCGTGGCGAGCATATTTGCAAGGGATGTGCGCATCGGGGCCATGATAACCCAGCGCACCCGATCCCAGCTCGGCGCGTCGAGCAGGCCGCCGCCCAGCGCAGGCCCTCAGGCGCCCGGAACCGCCCCGGCATCCGCCGGGAGCAGGCGCAGCCCGAATACCGGCCCGGCCGTGTTGCGCTCGTGGGGCACGATCCGCACGCGGATACTGGCCCTGCCGGCGGTGAGGGCCGGATCGAGCGCGTAGTCCACGTCGATGAATTGCCCGGGCCGGTCGTTGTCGAGGTGCTGGGTCGCGATCTTCCGCCCGTCCACGAAAAGATCGAAGTCGCGCGCGCTTTCGCCGCCCCAATAGGTGGCCTGCAACACCAGCGGCCCGGGGCGGCACCTCATGCTGAACTCGACATGGCCGCCCGAACGCACATCGCGCCCGCGTCGCCCGCGGTACACGAGCGGCCACGACAGTTCGCTGGCGAGCTGGTGCTCGCGCTCGGGCTGCGTTTCGCCCAACGCCATGATGTCGACCGCACGCGCGGCGAGGTCGCGCTGCCGGGCCTGCTCGGCCTGCCATGCCGCCGCGGCCGACGCCCACTCCGCGTCGGTGTAGCGGCGCAGGTACACCGCGCTGCGGCGCTGGTACTGGCGATAGAAGGGCACGAACCCGAGGTCGGCTGGACGCACCGTGCCACGCGTGGCATAGCGCGAGGCCGCCGCATCGTCGGCCGTGAAACCCGACAGCGGCGCCGCACCGACGAGCGCCGGTTCGGGCCCCTGCCACGGATCTTCCGCCGCGCCGAGGTCGGCCGCGAGCACCAACGGGCCTCGCAGCACCGCCACGAGGCGCGCATCGCCCGGCGTCGCTTCGGTGCGCAACTCCAGCGGCAATTCGAGCACCACGACATCGCCGGCGTGCCACGCGCGCTCGACGAGGGCATATCCGCGCTCGCGCCGGGCATCGACCGGCTGGCCGTTCACGGCCAGGCTCGCAGCCCCACCGGCCCACGCGGGAATGCGCAGCGCCAGCCGGAAATTCCCGTTGTGCACCTGCGCGAATTCGAGGCGCACCTTGCCGTCATGGGGATAGGCGGTGTCGAGCCCGATGCGCACCCCGTGCGAGGCCCAATCCGCCTCCGCCGGGATATACAGGTTCACATACAGCGTCCCGTCACGCCCTTCCCAGAAGATCGAATCACCGTGCTTCGCGTGGCTCTCCATCCCGGTGCCGACGCAACACCAGAAATCCTCGTCGGCAGCGCTCGAGTACTCGCGCGCCGTGCCGCTCATCAAGGGCATCATGTAGGCGTACCGGCCGTGCCTGGGGTCGATCGCGGCCAGCACATGGTTCAGGTGCGCGCGCTCGTAGTAGTCGAACAGCGCGCCATCGGGTGCCCACGACCACAGTTTGCGCGTGAGCTTGAGCATGTTGTACGTGTTGCAGTGCTCGCAGGTCTGCTCGGTGACATGATCGGCGAGCGTGTCGGGCGCCGAGAAACTCTCCCGGTCCGAATTGCCGCCGATCACGTAGCTGTGATGGGTCGTGACCGCATCCCAGAAGCAGCGGGCGGCCGTGCCGGCCGGCTCGCTCCCGGTCAGCTCGTGCAGCCGCGCCAGGCCAACGAGCTTGGGCACCTGGGTATTGGCGTGCAGACCGGCCAGCCGGTCCTCGCGCCGCTCCAGCGGCCCGATCACGCGTTCGTCGCGCAGCAGCTCGGCCATGCGCAGCCAGCGCCGCTCGCCGGTGCGCGCGTACAGCTCGGCGTAGCTCTCGTTGAGGCCGCCGTATTCGCAGGCGAGCACCTCCTGCACCTGCGCCGGCGTCAGCGGCGCGAACACCCGCTCGAAATAGCCCGCCAGCCCGGTGGCCACCGCGAGCGCGCGCCGGTCGCCGAAGGCGCCGTGGACATCGAGCAGGCCGGCAAACAGCTTGTGCACGGTATAGAGGGGCGACCACGATCCATTGAGGTCGAAGCCGCTGGCACGGATCTGGCCGCGCGAGATCTCGCCGAAGATCTCCTCGCCGTCGACCACGCGGCCATCGGCGCGCTTGCGTCCGAGGGCCCCGACGTAACCGCTGCCGCGGCGCGCCTGCACGAACGCCAGCTCGCCGACGATGTACGTGGCGCGCCGGCGCAGTTCCGGATCGCCGGTCTGCTGGCCGCACAGCGACAGCGCGGACAGGTAATGCCCGAGCGTGTGCCCGGCGATCGTGTCGGCCTCCCAGCCGCCGTAGCCCGGCGCCTTGGGCGGCAGGCCCGCATAGACCCTGAAGGTGTGGAGCAGCCGATCCGGATCGAGCCGCCGCAGCGCCATGCGATTGGCCTCGAGCGCTTCGGCGAAGTCCGAGGCGCGCAGCCGCACGGCTGCGAGCGGCAACGGCTGCGCCTGCGGCGACCTGCGCTCCGCCATCGTGGCGGCGAGCGGCGCGCTGCGGCCCGCGAGCGCGAGCGCCACGCCACCCAGCAGCAGTTGGCGGCGATCAAGGGACGGTGGGGTCATGGGCGGGCTCCAAGGCATGAGTTGGAGTGAGTCGATCGAGCAAGTCGTCGGGCAAATTCGCATGGCGCGCCCGGACGGATTCGAACCGCCGAACACGTGGTTCGAAGCCAGCTCATCCGACCGCCGCATTAGCCTAGCAAATCAGGCCGGTAGTAGCGGACACCCGTGCAATTCGGTCGCGGATTGAAGGCCATTGACACATTGACAGCATTCGGTGTCGTAGGGGCGAATGGTTCGCGATTTCGGCATGCGGCCGCTTGAGATGGTGATGCACGGCAAGCCGGTGAACATGCACTCCGACTCCCAGTCCAGGTGGATCAGCGCGGACTGCGGGTCGGAAAAGTAGCGCACCAATCTGGCTACAAACCCGATCGCGAACCCACTATCATCGCAACGCAGGGGGTCATGCGCATGTCGAACGCCAGCAGCAGATGCTTTCCGGCGACACTCCGCCAGCGCAAACATGTTGCGGGTCGCCGGCAGCGCTTGGCCACCACCGCACTCGCGATCCTGGCCAGCCTCGCCTCGGCCGCATCTGCCTGCGCCGAGCATGCGGCAAGCATGCTCACGACGGCAGCCTACCCTGAAGGGCCGTTGTGGCACGAGGGACGCCTGTACTACGTCGAATATACAGCTCACAACGTGATGACCTGGGACGGCACGGCAGCACACGTGTACTGGCACCGCGACCGCTGCGGCCCCAGCGGGCTGATCGAATTCCACGGTGGGCTGCTCGTGGCTTGCTACGATGAAAACGCGCTGGTGCTGCTGGATGCGGGGGGGCGTGAGTCGGCTGTGATTCGCGCTCCCCGACACGCCGACTCCATGCGCGGCCCCAACGATCTGGCCGACGACGGCCGGGGCGGCGTGTACGTGTCGGCCTCCGGAGTGTATGAAAAGAAGGCGCCGATAAACGGCACGATCTGGCACCTCGCAGCAGACGGTCGCCGGCTGACGCAGGTGGCAGATACCATCCACTATCCTAACGGCCTCACGAGAAGTGCCGACGGGCGCTACCTGCTGGTGGCCGAGATGCTCGCCGGTCGTATCCTGTCATTCGAGATTCGCGCTGATGGATCGCTGGGTGCGCGCACCGTCTGGGCACGCCTGCAGGATCTGGCGCCGCCCACGCCCAACGAAGACGCCTACAACGGCCCCGATGGACTGAAGCTGGGCCCCGACGGCAACTACTATGTGGCGCAGAACGGCTCGGGCCGGGTGCTTGTGGTGAACGCGGAGGGGGCTCTCGTACGCATGATTGCCGTTCCGACCCCATACGTCACGAACCTGGCATTCGGCACTGACGGCGTGGTGTTCGTCACCGGCGCCTTTGATCAATGGAATGCCCCGTTCACGGGGGCCGTTTATCGCTGGGCGCCCTGAGCGCCGGGGGAGCAGCCATGAAGTCGAATCGAACGAACGGTGCGGCACCGGCCGTGACAGCGGGACGGGCGTGGTCGGGTGGCACGGTTGCTGCCGCCGTGCTGGCGATCCTGCACGGCAACCTGCCCCAGGCCAGGGCCGACGTTGCCGAATCCGGCGCGAAGCTGGAGGAAATCGTCGTGACGGCCACGCGCCGCCAGCAGGCGCTGGAGGCCGTGCCGTACAGCATTTCAGCGATCAGTCCGGAACAGCTCGCCGCAAGCGGCGCCACCGACGTGGCGAGCCTAAGCGCCGCCGTGCCGGGGCTCAGCATGTACGACTACGGCGCGCGTTTCGCCGGCGCGACGGCGCCGATCATCCGCGGCATCAACGCGACCGGAAGCCCCGCACGCGGCTTCCGCACGTTCGAGCAGGATCCGGTCGGAACCTACATCGGCAACAGCCCTATCGATGGATATTTCCAGCTCGATGACCTGCGGCGGATCGAGGTGTTGCGCGGTCCGCAGGGCACCCTCTACGGCGCGGGCGCCCTCGGCGGTGCGCTGCGCCTGATTCCCAATTCGCCCGACCTGTCGGGCTTTTCCGGCGAACTGGAAAGCAGCGGTTCGCGTACCGCGCACTCCGGCGGCACGGGTTACACAGTCAGGGGCCTGGTCAACGCGCCCTTGTCCGACACCGTCGCGTTCCGCGCGTCGGCCAAGTACGCATACGAGCCCGGCTGGATCAAGGTATTCGGCATCCTGAAGCGCTCCAGCGATGACTTGTACGGCACGCCCGTGCCGGCGGACCCGAATGACATCATCGATAGCCCGCCCATCTACGGCACGCAAAGCGACTGGAACGACCAGAAGACGTTCAGCGGCCGCGCCAGCCTGCTGTGGAAACCCAGCGAGGTGTTCAACATCGAGCTGGCATTCATGAGCGCGCACGTGACCGGCAACGGCGGACCGCAGGTGAACCTGGACTACAAGGGCGGTGTATCACCCATCGACCCGCAGCAGATCTATCCGGCGGGTGGGCCGTACCAGGAACTGGCGCTGGTTCAGGAACCGTTTCGCCGCAGCACCAGCCTCGTGAGCCTGGATGCGAGCTACGATGCGGGCTTCGCGACGCTGTCGTCGACCACCTCGTACCACGAGACCGATGGCTCGCTGATACAGGATTCCACGTTCAACTACACGGGCTTCGCCGGCGGGTATTACCTGCCGTACTACGCGGGCGTACCGACCAACCCGCGCTTCATCTATCCCTTCCAGTTCACCGATTCGGCGCACGATTTCAGCGAGGAACTGCGCCTGGTGTCCAAGACCTCCGCCGATGCGCGCTTCGACTACGTGCTGGGGCTCTTCTACGCCAAGCAGACGCGCCACGGCGCCTGGCTGGTGACGAATCCCGGGTCTCCGGAGCGCTCCGTTGCCCAGGGCTGTACGAACTATTACTACTATTCGACCACGCCGCTGCCTCCCTCCTACTGCCTGTTGCTCAGCGGACCGGACGACGTCACGTTCCAGCAGATCGACACGCAGACATTCGAGGACAAGTCGGTCTTCGGCGAACTGTCGTGGCATCCTTCCGCGCACGGGCAGGTGACGTTCGGCATGCGGCATTTCAGCCAGAGCTTCACCGACCGGCAGCTGTACCAGGACTACACGTTCAACGTCCTGGTGCCCCCGATCCCCTGGTCATCGCCAGCGTCGCGGACAGTCGGCAAAGTCAATCCGTCCTATGAGTTTGCGGACCACCAGTACGTGTACGCGTTGTGGTCGGAGGGCTTTCGCCGCGGCGGCGCCAATTCCGTGCCGGCTACCGGCATCTTCCAGGAAAGCCCGTTGCTGCGCACCTATGCTCCGGACCAGACGAACAACTACGAGATCGGCATCAAGGGCCGCTTCAACAGCGGCCACAGCTATTCAATAGCCGTGTTCGACGTGCGCTGGGACAAGCCGCAGATCTCTTCGAGCCTGCCGTCGGGCAACCTCGCCGTATACAACGCCAACAAAGCCGAATCGAAGGGCTTCGAGTTCGAATCGAGCGGTCCGCTCGGGCTGCCATCGCTGAGCTATTCCGTGAGCTTTGCCTATGCCGATGCAAAGCTGACCAGCGACTTCTCGCTGCCGGCCAATGACGGCTACGGGAATATCGTGCCAGGCCTCCTCTCGGGCAAGTCGGGCCAGCAGCTGCCCGGTAGCCCCAAGACGAGTGTCAGCCTGGCGCTGTTGTACGACATGAAGCTCGCGGCCGGATATGAGCTCACGCTGTCGGCGAATGGTGTCTATCGCGACAAAGTGGCATTGCAGGTAGCGCCGAGCCTGAGCCTCACGACCGTGCAGTATTCGTCCACGTACGAGGTGCTGAACCTCAGCGCGGCGCTGAAGCAGGGTCCCTGGCTGGCTACGCTGTACGCGACCAACGCGCTCGACCGCCAGGCGATACTCGGGCAGCCCTCGCAGCCCAACCAGCTCAACGACCTGACCAACGATTACCTGGTAAGCCCGCCGCGCGAAATCGGGCTGCGACTTCGTTACGCCTTCTGACCGAGCGCTGCCAGGAGCGGTGCGAGCTGGCGCTCGTAATGGCGCCAGCGTCCGGATGAGCTCCCGTAGATCGGCCGGCGCACCTGCGAGGCACTGGCCGTGAGCGAAACGGCCCGTGCCTGTTGGATATCGAGGGCCGCATCATCCCAGGCAAGTCCACAGGCGGCCGCGAGCCGCGCGCCGTGCAGGCGTGGAGCCCGCACGAGATCTTCATAGACCACTTCGACCAGGCTATCGCCGAGCAGGGCGCGCCAGTGGTCCATGAGGCGGCTGTAGGCCGCGTGGTAGCGTGCGAGTTCGGTGAGGTCATAGCTGAACGGGTAGCCAGAGGCGAACAGCGTGCGATACATCGCGAAGCAGCTGTCCATGGCGGAACGCGTCACCAGCACCAGGCGCGCCTCGGGCAAGGCCTGGCGGATGGCCCCGAGGTAGAGGTAGTTCAGCGGCAGCTTCTCGATCACGCGTTTCCGATCCAAGGCCGCCAGCGCGCGCGTCGCATAGGCCGACGCGACGGCAGCCCCATCGGCCTGCGCCGCGCGCGCAAACACATCGCCTTCGCCACGCGAGCAGGCCAGGAGCGCCTGCGAGAAATTGTCGGTTTCGCCGTTCGAGCGCACGCCGGGGAGCCCGAGCAGGATGCGCTCAACCAGTGTCGTGCCCGAGCGCGGCAGCCCGACGATGAAGATGAAGCGCGAGGATTCTGTCGCCGCGGCGGATGCCGCCTCCGCAGCGTGCGATGCGCCCGGCAACGGCCTGTCGTAGATGGCTGCGATGCGCGCCAGCTTGCGCTCGTCGACGGCGACATCGTAGTCGAGCCGCGCGCGCCTCACCGCTGCCGCAGCGGAAAATCGCTGGAAGGCTTCCTCATAGCGGCCGAGGTCGTCCAGTTCCTTTGCGAGAGCGTAGCCGAGGAACAGCTGCGCGCGATAATCGCCCGGCCTGCGGCTGATGAGCGCAGCAAGTTCGTCGACGTGGTTGTCGGATGACACCTGCACCTGCAGCTCCGAGCGCAGCAGGTAGCTGGAGTAATGCGTGGCGTCGATGGCGATCGCCCGCTCGAGCGCCGTTGCGGCCTCCGTCAACCGTCCAAAACTGCGCTCGCTGCAGGCGAGGTTGTACCAGAAGCGCGCATCGCGCGGCGCCAGCGCGGCCGTTCGATGGTAAAGCCGGTTCGCCCGTTCGTGCTGGCCGAGCAGCATTGACACGTAGGCAAGGCCGTCGCAGGCATCGGGGTCGGTCAATTCGAGTGCCGCAGCCTCCGCTGCGATCGCCTCGGCCTCGGCCGGGCGGCCCATTTGCAGCAGCGTGAACGCCAGCTGCCCATGCGCCGGCAGCACCGCGCGCGCGCCGTGCACTGCGTTGCGCGCGCGTTCGAGTGCCTCAGCCGTTGCCGTGGCGTGCACTCAGGCCTGTGTCTCCGCGCTGTATGAGGCCGACGTTGCCAAGGCTGAAGATTGCATCAGAATGATCCCGCGCAGCCGCGCGCGCGCGGCGTCAAAGGTGTCACCCGACAACCACGTCGACGAACTTGCTGCGCTCAT
>DATKLZ010000073.1:0-6992 GCA_035542135.1 Steroidobacteraceae bacterium
GTGGAAGCCGTTGTCCGGCGCCAATGACGCGTTCGAGGGGCGCGACCGCAAGAGCGGCGCGCTGCGCTGGACCGCCACGCGCGTCGATCTCGTGTTCGGCTCGAACGCGCAGCTGCGCGCGCTGGCCGAGGTGTACGGCAGCTCCGACGGCCAGCCGAAATTCGTCAAGGATTTCGTCGCCGCGTGGACCAAGGTGATGAACCTCGATCGCTTCGATTTGCAGGCCTGAGCACTCACCCAACGCAGGAGAATCTGGACATGTCCGTGGACGCAAAGTACAAGACCACCGCGACCGCGAGCGGCGGCGGCCGCGACGGCCGCACCGTGCTGGCCGACGGCACGATGGCGCTCGATTTGACCATCCCGAAGGAACTCGGCGGCCCGGGCGGCCCGGGCGCGAACCCCGAGAAGCTGTTCGCGCTCGGCTATTCGGCCTGCTACCTCGGCGCGCTCAAGGTCGGCGCGGCGCAGACGAAGACCAGGCTGCCGCAGGGAACGACGGTGACGGCGACGATCGGCATCGGCCCGCGCTCGGAGGGAGGCTTCGGCATCACGGCCGAGCTCGACGTCTACCTGCCGGGCCTGCCGCCGGCCGAGGCCGCGAAGCTGGCCGAGGTAACGCACGGCATCTGCCCGTACTCCAACGCGATCAAGGCCAGCGTCGAGGTCAAGACGACGACGCGCGGCTGACCCCGGCCGGCGCCCGGCCGTAGGCCACGGCCTGGCGCACGGCTTGGGGCGCGGCGGCTACGAGTTCGGCATCCGGCGGCGCGCCGAGCGCGTCGTTGATGGTCGAGAATGCGAGGCGCAGGCCGATGAACACCGTCGCCTCGAGGATCTCGCGATCCGAAAGACCGGCCGCGCGCAGCCCTCCGACATCGCGTGCGCTCGCCGCATTCGGATCGCGTACGACGAGCGTGGCCCAGTGCTGCAGCGCGCGCTCTCGCTGCGTCAGTTGGGCGTGCGCCTCGCCCCGAAGGACAGCCGCGGCCAGCGCGTCACTGGCAATGCCGGCCAACCTCGTGCCCCAGGCCAGCGCGCAATAGGAATCGCCGCGCGCGCGGGCGGTCGTGCAGACCAGCAGCGCGACCTCCCTCGGCTGCAGGGCGCTGTGGTCCGTCAGCTGCTTGCGCAGCGCCATGAATGCCTCTGCCACGTCGGGGCGCCACGCCCAGGCGCGCTCGAGATTCATGACGTAGCCGTTGGCAGCCAGTTCCTTGTCGAGGAAGGCTTCCGCCTCCGGAGTCTTCGGCTCGGACAAAAACATGTACGATTCTCCTGCCGCTGGATCCGCGGCGGCGGCGGCGATTCTACGATGCCCCGGCGCACTGGAACATGGCAGCCAGTGGAGAATCGCCCGGCACCGGACTATATTCGCCCCAACAGCAGATCGAGGGGGGGCGCGAACGTGAACCTCATGCATTCATTGGCCTACCGGGCACCGGCGACGATGGCCCGGCGGCAGTTCCTCGGCGCCGCGGCAACGGTGGCCGCGCTGCTCCCGGCCCGCGGGCTGTGGGCCGAAGTCTCCGGCGCCGGCGCCGTGCCGGCGGACATCCCGGCGATGTCGCTCGACGGCAAGCCGGTTACGCTGACCGGCTCAGAGGTCAAGGAGCTGCGCGCTGGCCTGAAGGGCACGCTGCTGCTCGCGCACGACAACGGCTATGACGAGGCGCGTCGCGTGTGGAACGGTTCGATCGACCGGCATCCGGCGCTCATCGTCCGGTGCGCGAACCGCAGTGACATCGTCCACGCCGTGCAGTTCGCCAGCGCGCATTCGCTGCTGACGGCCGTCAAAGGCGGCGGCCACAGCCTCTCGGGGCAGTCGACCTGCGAAGGCGGCCTGTTGATCGATCTTTCATCGATGCGCCGCATCGAAGTCGATCGGGCCAGGCGGCTGGCTCGGGCCGAGCCCGGAGTGCTGCTCGCGCAACTCGACGGCGAATGCCAGGCGGCCGGGCTGGTGACGACTCTCGGCACCGCCTCGGACACCGGCATCGCCGGCCTCACGCTCGGCGGCGGCATGGGGCGGCTGATGCGCAAGCTCGGACTGAGCTGCGACAACGTCGCATCGTTCGAAGTGGTCACCGCCGATGGCAAGCTGCGACAGGCCAACGCGAACGAGAACCCGGACCTCTACTGGGCGCTGCGCGGCGGCGGCGGCAACTACGGCATCGTCACGAACTTCGAATACCGGCTGCATCCGCTGGCCCATCCGGTGCTGGCCGGCGGCCGCGTGTACCCGTTTGACCAGGCGCGCGCGGTGATCGCGGCCGTCGCGGAACTCGCCGTCGGCGCGCCCGACGAGGTGTACCTCGACTGCGCCGCATTCAATTCATCCGGCGAGGGCAAGCTCCCGAAGGGCAGCTATGTCGAGCTCGAGTTCGTCTATTGCGGCGAACCCAGGGATGGCGAGCGCTTCCTCGGCGGACTGGACAAGATCGGCAAGCCGCTGAATGACACGATCAAGCCCAAGCCCTACCTGGTCGCGCAGAACGGCCCCACCGGAGCGGCGCCGCAGGCGCTGCCGGCGGGATTGGGCGTCTACGTGCGCTCGGGATTCCTGCAGACCATCTCCGGCAAGTTCATCGATGAAATGATCCATGCCTTCGAGCACGGTCCGCCGTGGCTCGACGACATCGGCTTCGGTCCGATCGGCGGCCAGGTCGCTCGTGTCAAACCCGATGCCACCGCGTACTGGAACCGCGACGCGGAATACGATCTGCTCATGGGCGCGAGCTGGGTGGACCATGCGCAGGACGAGCACAACATTGCGGCCATGCGCGACCTGTGGAAGGTCTTCGAGCCGCTGACGCGCGGCTACTACGTGAACACGGAGCCCGCGGCGCCCGAGGCGCGCGTGAAGTCGACCTATGGCGACAACTACGCGCGGCTCGTGCAGATCAAGAACCAGTACGATCCCAGGAACCTGTTCCGGTTGAATGCCAATATCCGGCCGTCGGCGCAGGCTTGAACAGCGCGCGGCCTCGACCCTCAGCCGGCGCAGTCCGCGAGATGCGCAGTGAGCGCGGCGTTGAACTGGCGCGGATCTTCCATGTTTGCCATGTGGCCGACCCCTGGCAGATGGAGGAACGTCGTGCTGGGCAGGCCGGAGGCAAGGCGCGCCGCAATCGCCTGGAAGTCAGGCAGATCAATCGCACCGACGACAATCAGGCAGTGCATCGCAATTGTGTGCAGCTCATCGCCAACGGGTTTCGCGGGTGCGGCGCCCGGATCCTCGTGCGCGAAGTGCCAGCCCGAATAGCGCATGACCATGGCCTGCAATGCCTTCGAAACGTCGGGCAAGGCGCGCGCGGACTTGAACAGGTCGTGCTCGTGCCACATCCGCTTGGCCTGCGCCACGTCGATGCGCGCGGCCGCGACCATTTCCTTCCAGCGAGTCATCCACTCCGGACTCCAGGAGTGACCGTCGAGCGCAGCGTCGACCAATGCCAGTGAGCGCACGCGCTCCGGCGCCGCGGCCGCAATGCGCAGTGCCAGCCTTCCGCCAAGCGATAGCCCGACCACGTGCGCATGCTCCGCGCCCAGATGCCGGCTCAGCGCGATGTAGTCCTCAACGTGCGAGTAGCGGCCACCGGGCAGGCTCGAAGCGCCATAGCCGCGCAGGTCGTAGCGGATGACGCGATGGGTATTGCAGAACACCGGCCATTGCGCGTCCCACATGGCGGAATCGAGCCCGAAACCGTGCAGGAAGATGACCGGTTCGCCGCTCCCCGCAACCTCGTATTGAAGCGCGCCGCCATCGGCACACCTGAACACGCCGCGGTCGCTGCCATTGGTTGTGCCCATGATGCTCCGCCACGCATGGGTGGTTGAAGGGTCCGGCGCACGTCTCGGTAACCGATCCTGCTCCAATATCCGTGCAGTTGCCACCACCCTATACTGGCGGACATCCGTAGCCTTGGACGCTCAGCAGGATCATGCCACCCGATACGTCCGGATCAGCACAACGCGGCGATGACGCCGCCGGGGCACGCGATGCGTAGTTCCGGCATCGAGCGTCCCGTGCTGCTGGTGACGCTGGCCGTGTTCATCAACTACATCGACCGCGGCAATCTCGCCACCGCGGCGCCGCTCATGCAGGAGCAGCTCGGCTTGACCGCGACGCAGCTCGGGATGCTGGGTTCGGCGTTCTACTATGCCTACGTGCCGCTGATGCCCGCGGCCGGTTGGCTGGTGGAGCATGCCGGTCCGAAGCGCGTGTTCGCCGCCGGCATTGCGCTCTGGTCGATCGCCACGGCCCTGACTGGATTCGCAGGCGGCTTCGTGGCGTTGCTGCTGCTGCGGCTGCTGCTGGGCCTGGGCGAGAGCGTCGCATTCCCGGCCGCCACGACGATCATCGCCGCGGTCGTGCCACTCGAACGCCTCGGCATCGCCAACGGCATCATGAGCTTCGGCTACCTGATCGGCCCCGCCGTCGGCACGGCCGTCGGCGGCTACCTCATGGGATACATCGGCTGGCGCGCCGTATTCGTGCTGTTCGGCCTCGCCTCGCTCATGTGGCTGTGGCCGTGGCGGCGCCTGTCCCTGCCCGCGCCGGTCGCGAACGCGGGCGTCGATCGGCCCGCCTCGCCGGCATTCACGGCGATTCTCTCGGAGCGCGCGCTGTGGGGCGCGTCGCTCGGGCACTTCGCGGCCAACTACAGCTACTACTTCATCATCGCATGGCTCCCCTTCTACCTGGTGAAGGCACGCGGCTTCTCGATCAACGAAATGGCGACCACGGCCTCCTGGGCCTACCTGTTCAACGCCGCAGCCGCGCTGGCCACCGGCGCGTTGACGGATCGCTGGCTGCGCGCCGGCCACAGCGCGAACAGCATCTACAAGCCGATCATGGGCCTGGCGCAGGTCGGCAGCTCGGTGTGCATGGCGGCGATGATGCTGTTGCCGCCCGCGGGCTCGATCGCCGCGCTGCTGGCGTTCGAGATCATCGCGGGTTGCTCCTATCCCGGGCTGTTCGCGATTCCCCAGATTTTCGCCGGACCCGGCGCGACCGGCCGCTGGGTGGGCATCCAGAATGCCTGCGGGAACGTGGCGGGCATGGTGGCACCGGTGGCGACCGGGCTGCTGGTGGACCGTACGGGGCGATTCGACCTCGCCTTCATCGTGGCCGCATTGGTGAGCGTACTGGGTTGCGTGGGCTGGCTGTGGATCATGCCGCGCATCGCCCCGATCGATTGGCATGGGGCGGGCGGCGCAGATGCGCCGGCCGCGAGGTGAGCCCTGTGAGCAACGCGACAGTGCATTTCAATCTCGCCAGGCGCCGTGCGTTGGTGACGGGCAGCGCGTCCGGTATCGGCCGCGCGACGGCGGAACGGCTCGCACGGAGCGGTGCGCGCGTCGCGATGAACGATCGTGCGGAAGATGTGCTGCAGCGAACCGTCAACGAGATGCGATCTGCCGGACTCGCTGTCGAAGCCGTGCCGGGCGACCTGGGCGAATCGGCAACGGCCACCGACGTCGCGCAGCGCGCGCTCGCATGGCTCGGCGGCCTGGATTACCTCGTCAACAATGCCGGCGCGCCGTTCACGCGCGCGCCGATTCCGCCGGCCGATCTCGATGCGCTGACCGATGAGCTGTGGGACCGGATCCTGCGCGTGAACCTCATGAGCGCATTCTGGATGACGCGCGCGCTCGCGCCCGCGCTGCGCGCCTCGGGCGGGGCCGTCGTCAACACCGTCTCGATCGCCGCGTTCGGCGGCGGCGCGAGCAGCGGCGCCTACGCGACCGCAAAGGCCGGCCTCGCTGGCCTGACTCGCGAGCTCGCGCGCGGCCTCGCCCCCGCGGTGCGTGTCAACGGCATCGCGCCCGGATACGTGAACTCCGGCTGGGAATGCTCCTTCGGCGACATGGAATCGGCCGCGCGCGCCACGGTGCCGCTGGCGCGGGTCGGACAACCGGAAGACTACGCCGAGACGATCGTGTACCTGTGCGCCGGCGCCGACTACATCACGGGCGAGGTCATCCTGATGGCGGGCGGCCAGCGCATCTAGCCGGCCCGCGCCGCCTACTGGCGATCGAAGAAATCGAGCACCAGCTTCCACGCCCAGGCGAGCTGGTAGTCGTGCCCCATCGGCGCGCGGCAGTCGAGCACGCGCGGCCAGTTCGCCGCGGTACCCGGGCAGTAGGCGCGGCACTCGGCCGCGGATTGACCGGTATCGAAGGGTTTTTCCGGCCCCGCGGTCGGGCAACCGGCAGCCTCGGACCAGCGCCTGACCACCGCGGTCGCGCCGGTGTAGTAGTAGCGATCATTGTCATTGGTCGCCGTGGTGAAGCTCGCATCATCCCATTGTCCGGGCGGCACGACGTTGTCGGCCAGGCCGGTGATCAGCAGTACCGGCAGGCCACGGCGCACGCCGGGCAAACGCAGGTCGCCGCGATGCGGCAGTCCGATGATCGGCGCGATCGCGTGAAACAGGTGGGCGCTCGCCGGGTTCGCAGCGAGCTCCCAGGTGAACATGCCGCCGTTCGAACCGCCGACGGCGAACACGTGGCGCGTGTCGATGCACAGCGTCGCCTCGAGGTGCACGAGCAGGTCGCGGACGAAGGCGACGTCGTCGTCCTGGCATTGCGTCCACGAGCAGCTGTTCTGCGCGCGTTTCGCCGCACAGGAGGGATAGCGGTAGTCGGGCGTGATCGCGGCATCGCAGACCGGCAGCCGCGTGCCGCGGTCCTCGACGACGCCGGTGTCGGAACCGCGGAACGTCCAGGAGTTGTTCTTGTGATCGGGCGCACCAAGACCGAGGCCGCGCGGCGCGACGACAATGTAGCCGCGGCGGCTCGAATCCTCGACTACGGTGCGATCGCCGAGGAACTCGGACTCGTCGCCGCCCCAGCCGTGGAAGGCCAGCACCAGGCGCGCCGGCCGCGCCGGGTCATAGTTCGCGGGGAGGCTGAGCTGGTAGTGGCGCACCAGCCCGCCGTGCGGCAGCTCGTAGCTGCCGCTCGATGGCGCGGCGGCGCCGCAGCCG
>DATKLZ010000074.1:0-3236 GCA_035542135.1 Steroidobacteraceae bacterium
GTGCACCAGAACAAGACCGGTGCGCGCAACCACTTCGGCCGCATCACGACGCGCCACATCGGCGGCGGATCGCGCCAGAAGTACCGGCTCATCGATTTCCGCCGCGACAAGGACGGCATCAAGGGCGTGGTCGAGCGGCTCGAGTACGATCCGAACCGCACCGCGCACATCGCGCTGGTGCTGTACGCCGACGGCGAGCGCCGCTACATCCTGGCGCCGAAGGGCCTGAAGGCAGGCGACGAAGTGCGCTCGGGGAGCGAATCGCCGATCAAGCCGGGCAATTCGATGGCGCTGCGCCACATCCCGGTCGGCTCGCTGGTGCACAACATCGAGCTCAAGCCCGGCCGTGGCGGCCAGCTGGCGCGCAGCGCCGGCAATTCCGCGCAGTTCGCCTCGCGCGAGGGCACGCACGCGCTGGTGCGCCTCAAGTCCGGCGAGATGCGCAAGGTCCACATCGATTGCCGCGCCACGATCGGCGAGGTCGGCAACGACGAGCACAACCTGCGCACCTACGGCAAGGCGGGCGCGAAGCGCTGGCGCGGCGTGCGCCCGACGGTGCGCGGCCTGGCCATGAACCCGGTCGACCACCCGCACGGTGGCGGCGAGGGCAAGAGCGGCCAGGGCAACCCGCATCCGGTGTCGCCGTGGGGCCTGCAGACCAAGGGCAAGAAGACCCGCCGCAACAAGCGCACCAGCAACATGATCCTGCAGCGGAGGAAGTAGACGTGCCGCGTTCCCTGAAGAAAGGTCCGTTCGTCGACCTGCACCTCGCCAAGAAGGTGCAGCAGGCCGTGGCCAAGAACGATCGCCGCCCGATCAAGACCTGGTCGCGCCGCTCGATGGTGGTGCCCGAGATGGTCGGGCTGACGATCGCGATCCACAACGGCAAGCAGCACCTGCCGGTGCTGATGACCGAAAACATGGTCGGCCACAAGCTCGGCGAGTTCGCCCCGACGCGCATCTTCAAGGCGCACGGCGGCGACCGCAAAGTGGCGACCGCGGAGTAAGCCATGCAGGTTTCAGCAACATTGCGCGACGCGCGCATCTCGCCGCAGAAGTGCCGCCTGGTCGCCGACCTGGTGCGCGGCCAGAGCGTGGGCGGCGCGGTGGCGATGCTCAGGTTCACGCCGAAGAAGGGCGCCGACCTCGTGCTCAAGGTGCTCGAGTCGGCGATCGCCAACGCCGAGCACAACCTCGGCGCCGACATCGACCAGCTCAAGGTCGCGCGCATCGAGATCGACGCCGCGCGCGTCCGCAAGGGTTTCCATGCGCGCGCCAAGGGGCGCGGCAACCGCATCGTGAAGCGCAACAGTCATATCACCGTCCAGGTCAGCGACGGCAGGAAGGACTAACCGATGGGCCAGAAGGTCAATCCGCTGGGCATACGCTTGGGGATCACCCGTGACTGGGTGTCCAAGTGGTATGCGAACAAGAAGCAGTTTCCGCAGCTGGTGCACACCGATTTCCGCGTGCGCGAGTTCCTGAAGAAGAAGCTCGCCGAGGCCTCGGTCAGCCGCATCCAGATCGAGCGCGCCGCGAAGAAGGTGAACATCACCATCCAGACCGCGCGCCCGGGCATCGTCATCGGCAAGAAGGGCGAGGACATCGACAAGCTGCGCGCCGAGACGGCGAAGATGCTGAACCTGCCGGTCGCCGACGTGCGCCTGAACATCGCCGAGATCCGCAAGCCCGAGCTCGATGCGCAGCTGGTCGCCGAGGGCATCGCGCAGCAGATCGAGAAGCGCGTGATGTTCCGGCGCGCCATGAAGCGCGCGGTGATGAGCACGATGCGCAGCGGCGCGCTCGGCATGAAGGTGCGCATGTCCGGCCGGCTCAACGGCGCCGAGATCGCGCGCACCGAGTGGGTGCGCGAGGGCCGCGTGCCGCTGCACACCTTCCGCGCCGACATCGACTACGGCCTGGCCGAGTCGCGCACGACCTACGGCGTCATCGGCGTCAAGGTGTGGATCTTCAAGGGCGAGGTGTTCGACCAGGCCGAGCTCGAGCGCAACGCGCAGGGCGCCGCCGATGCGGCGGCGGCTGCCGCGGCGGGCGCCGCCGGCGCGACGCCTGCGGCTCCGGCTGCGCCGGTGGCGGCACCGGCCGCTGCCCCGGCCGCTGCACCCGCCCCGGCGGCGGGCTGAGGCTACCGACATGCTGCAACCGAAACGTACCAAGTACCGCAAGCAGTTCAAGGGCCGCAACTACGGCCTGGCGACCCGCGGCGCCACCGTGGCCTTCGGCGATTTCGGCCTGAAGGCGACCGAGCGCGCGCGCATGACGGCGCGCGAGATCGAAGCGGCGCGCCGCGCCATGGCGCGCTACGTGAAGCGCGGCGGCCAGATCTGGATCCGGGTGTTCCCCGACGTGCCCATCTCGAAGAAGCCGCTCGAGGTGCGCATGGGCAGCGGCAAGGGCAACGTCGAGTACTGGGTCGCCAAGGTCAAGCCCGGCAAGGTGTTGTTCGAGATGGAAGGCGTCACCGAGGAAATCGCGCGCGAGGCGTTCCGCCTGGCCGGCGCGAAGCTGTCGGTCACGACCTCGTTCGTCAAGCGACAGGTGCGTTGATGAAAGCCAGCGAGATCCGCAAACAGGCCCCGGCCGAGCAGCGCGCGCTGCTGCTGAAGCTGCGCAAGGAACAATTCGCGTTGCGCCTGCAGCGCGCGACCGGTCAGGCGGTGAAGCCCGACCAGTTCGGCAAGGTGCGCCGGAACATTGCCCGGCTGAAGACGGTGCAGCGCGCCACGCGCGGCGCCGCCGCCACTGGAGAGAAACGATGAGCGCTGCAAAGAAATCGCCCGCGAAGGCGGCCGCCGCCGCGGCCGCTCCGGCCGCGGCACCGGCCGCAACCGAGGCGCCGGCGGCGAAGGTCGCCGAGCCGCGTGGTGAGCGCGTGCTCACCGGCCGCGTCGTCAGCGACAAGATGGACAAGACCGTGACCGTGCTGGTCGAGCGCCTCGTGCGCCACGAGAGCTACGGCAAGTTCCTGCGCCGCAGCACCAAGCTGCTGGCGCACGACGAGGACAACCAGGCCCACGAGGGCGACACCGTGACGATCACGCCGTGCCGGCCGCTGTCGCGCCGCAAGTCGTGGAAGCTGCTCGCGGTGGTCGGGAAGGCGTCGTCATGATCCAGATGCGCACGATGCTCAATGCCGCCGACAACAGCGGCGCGCGCACGGTGATGTGCATCAAGGTGCTGGGCGGGAGCCACCGCCGCTACGCGACCGTGGGCGA
>DATKLZ010000075.1:0-38114 GCA_035542135.1 Steroidobacteraceae bacterium
TTCCGGCCAGCAGCGCGCGCATCGGGAGTGCGGGGCGGCGGCTTCAGACCGAGGTGCGCGGCGCCGGCTCGAGCGCCGGCGGCGGCTTGGGCGCCTTCAACGTGGGGGCGAGACGGCCCACGGTCTTGCCGAGGAGCACGTTGTCGGGGTCGGCGGCCAGCGCGCGCTGCCACGCCGCGCGCGCCTCGGCCTGCTTGCCCGCGGTCCACAGCACCTCGCCCCAGTGCGCGCCGATGTCGCCGTCGTGCAGCAGCCGGAATGCGCGCGCGAGCGGCGCCACCGCGGCGGCGCTCTGGCCTCGCCGGTGCAGCACCCAGCCGAGGCTGTCGAGCATCGCCGGGTTGTCGGGCTGCGTGGCGAGCGCGGCCCGGATCAACTGCTCCGCTCGCGCCAGGTCGCGCTTGTGGTCGGCGAGCGTGTAGCCGAGCGCATTGGTGACGCTGGCGTCGAGCGGCCGTTCGCGATGCAGCGTCTCGAGCTGCGCGATCGCGGCATCGACGCGCCCGGCGCGCTCGAGCAGCACGGCGCGCTGGTAGGCGATCTCGGGATTGCCGGGTGAACGCTTGAGCGCGCTGTCGATGCGGCTGATGGCCTCGTCGGCCGCGCCCGACACCGACAGCAGGTCGGCCGCGGCCAGTTCGCTGCGGATGCGCTCGTCGGGCTCGGCATCGTGCGCGGCGTTCAACACGCGCACCGCCGCATCGCGTTCGCCCTGCCGGTAGAGGATGGCGGCGACGCGACGGCGCCCCTGCGCCTCGAAACCGCTGCCCGCCAGCAGCGAGTAATCGCGCATCGCGGCCGAATCGTCACCGCGCCGTTCCGCGATCAGGCCGAGGTAATACACCGCCAGTGGGGCGGAGTTCGGGTCGTTGACCAGCGCCTGGCAGCGCTGCTCGGCCACCGCGTAGTCGGCGCTCTCCATCGCCGACTGCGCCAGCAGCCGCGCCGCGGCCCCGCCGGCTTCAGGGTCGGTGCGCAGGCGCTCGAGTTCGCGTTGCGCGGCGCCGTCATCGCCGAGCACGAGCAGCGCCTGCGCCAGCGCCAGGCGTCCGCCGGGTTCCGCGGCCGCCTGCCGGGCGGCGGCCTCGGCGCCGGCGGCGTTGCCGAGTATCGACTCGGCCCGCGCCGTGATCAGCGCGGCGGCTGGCGCCCTGGCGCCGGCCGCCTTCGCGCCCTGCGCGTAGCGCAGTGCCAGCGCAGCGTCCCACGCGTCGAGCGCGAGCGCGCCGAGTTCGAGCTGCGCGTCCGCGCCATGGAGCGGCGCTGCATCGAGGTCGCGCAGCATCGCGAGCGCCGGTTCGCTCCCGGCGCGCTGCGCGAGTGCATCGATCGACTCCGCCACCTTCTTGCCGGCCCCGGCCAGCAGGTCGCGGAAATGGCGGCGCGCCTCCTCGATCTGGTAAGTGCCCAGCTCGGACTGCGTCAGCGCCAGCAGCGCGCCGGTATCACCGGGCGAGAACTGCAACCAGGATTCGGCGATCGCGCGGGCGGTGGCGAACTGGCCGCAGGCCAACGACACGGCGCTGGCGTGTTCGGCCAGCTCGGGCTGCTCGAGCGCCTTGCTGGCCTGCAGGTACAGGCGGCTCGCCGCGCCGCAGTCCCCGCGTTGCAGGGCCTGCTCGGCGCTGTTGACCGCCGCATTGCCGTCGAGGCGCGCGGGCGCACCGGATTGCCCCGCCGCGGACGACGCGGCCAGCGCCGCGAGCGGGGCGCAGCAAACGACCAGCATGGCGGCCGTGGCCGCGCGGCGCCCGGCGCGAACTTCCCAGCGATGGCAAACAGGCATGATCATGCGACTATAGCAGGGCCATGAAGGTTTCGATCCGCCAGAAGCTGGAAAAATCGGCCGAACGCTGCGAGGAAGTGGGCCGCATGCTCGCCGATCCGCAGGTGCTGGGAAATACGTCGCAGTTCCGCGAGCTGTCGGTCGAATATGCGCGGCTGCAGCCGCTGGCGACGGCGTTCAATGACTATCGGCGCCTCGAATCCGAGCTCGCCTCGGCCGAGGCGATGCGCAGCGACGGCGACCCGGGCATGCGGGCCCTCGGCGAGGAAGAGGCTGCGCGGCTCGGCGTCGAGCTGGCCACGCGCCTCGATGCGCTGCAGCGCATGCTGCTGCCGCAGGATCCGCACGACGAGGGCAACATCTTCCTCGAGATCCGCGCCGGCACCGGCGGCGACGAGGCGGCGCTGTTCGCCGGCGACCTGCTGCGCATGTACAGCCGCTATGCGGAGACGCGCGGCTGGCAGATCGAACTGCTGAGCGAGAGCGCCGGCGAGCACGGCGGCTACCGCGAGGTGATCTGCCGCGTGGTCGGCCGCGGCGCCTACTCGCGCCTGAAGTTCGAATCCGGCACGCATCGCGTGCAGCGCGTGCCGGCCACCGAGGCGCAGGGCCGCATCCACACGTCCGCGTGCACGGTGGCGATATTGCCCGAGCTCACCGAGATCGACCGCATCGACATCAACCCGGCCGACCTGCGCATCGACACCTACCGCTCCTCGGGCGCGGGCGGCCAGCACGTCAACAAGACGGAATCGGCGATCCGCATCACGCACATCCCGACCGGCGTCGTCGTCGAGTGCCAGGACGAACGCTCACAGCACAAAAACCGCGCGCGCGCGATGGCGCTGCTGCAGGCGCGGCTGCTGGCGGCCGAGCAGGAAAAGCGCGCCAGCGCGCAGGCGCGTTCGCGCAAGCTGCAGGTCGGCAGCGGCGATCGTTCGGAGCGCATCCGCACCTACAATTTCCCGCAGGGGAGGCTCACCGACCATCGCATCAACCTGACGCTCTACAAGCTCGCCTCGATCATGAACGGCGACCTCGACGAGCTGCTCGATGCCCTGCAACGCGAACATCAGGCCGAGGAACTGGCCACCGAATAGAGCACCAGCCACAGCGCGTTGAAATACACGAGCGCGATCGCGTCGACGCCCACCTGGCAGGCCGCCGCGAAGGCGTTGAAGGCCGCCGCCTCGACGCCGGCGGCCGTGACGACCGCGTGCACGACGCCGAGGCAGGCGCCCGCCGCGACCATGCAGACGATGACGATCAGCGTGGCGATCACCGCGGCGGCCATGAATTTCACCCACAGCGGCCGCGCCAATCGCACGCAGCGCACCAGCGCCTGCACCGGCCCGGCCGTCTCGAACAGCACCACCGGCCGCAGCAGCAACAGGCAGACGAACAGGTACAGCCCGGGAACCACCAGCAGCAGGCACCCGGCATAGATCGCCACCATGCCCAGCACATAGGTCGCGACCAGCATCGGCCAGCGCCGCAACGCCCCGGCCGCCTCGCGATTGAGGTCGGGCGCGGCCCCGCCCTGCATCGCGCGCTGGCGCAGCATGACGAGGCCCGACAGGAACTGGTAGCACACCAGGCCGACCGCGGCCAGCGCCCAGAACCGCGGATCGAGCGGCGGGTGCAGCAGGTCGAAGGGCTTGCCCGTGGTCATCCAGTACATGTGCGGCAGCCCGAGCGACAGCGCCGCGAACAGCTCGATCGGCAGCGCCTTGGCGAGCGTGCGGCGAAACAGCACCGTCGCCGCATCGAGCAGGTCACTGACGGATGCGGTGCGCGGCGGCAGCTTCAGCTCAGGCATGAGACACTCCAGCGTCGGATCCGGAATCAACGGTTGCGCAATCTATCATTACCGGCATGGATGCAGAGCCAGCATCGCTGAGCGTCGCCGCCGCGCTGGCGCGGGCCACCGCGTGGCTGCGGCAGGCGCCGCGGGCTGGCGCCAGCGGCGTGGACAGCCCGGCGCTCGACGCGCAGCTGCTGCTGGCGCACGTGCTGGCGCGGCCGCGCAGCGCGTTGCTGGCGCACGATCAGCACTTGCTGCGGCCCGAGCAGGCCGCCGCGTTCGACGGCCTGCTCGCACGCCGCGCGCGGGGCGAACCGGTCGCCTACCTCACGGGCCGCAAGGCCTTCTGGACACTCGAGCTGCGGGTGACACCGGACGTGCTCGTGCCGCGCCCGGAGACGGAATTGCTGGTCGAACGGTGCCTCGCGCTGCTGCCCGCGCCTGAGGCGAGCGTGGCGGACCTGGGCACCGGCTCAGGGGCCGTGGCGCTCGCGCTGGCGAGCGAACGGCCGCGCTGGCAGGTCACCGCCACCGACCGGTCCGGGGCGGCGCTGGCGGTGGCCGCGTCGAACGCGCGTGCACTGGGCCTCGGCAACGTGCGCTTGCTCGAAGGCGACTGGTTCGCGCCGCTGGCGGGCCGGCGCTTCGACCTGATCGCCAGCAACCCGCCGTACATCGCCGGCAAGGACGACGCGCTCGCCGATCCCGCGTTGCGGCACGAACCCGCGGCGGCGCTCAGCAGCGGACCCACCGGGCTCGAAGCGCTGGCGGCAATCATCGCCGGCGCGGCCGCGCACCTGGCCGCCGCGGGCCACCTGGTACTCGAACACGGCGCCGGCCAGGAGCGCGCGGTCGCCGGTCTGCTTGTCGCGCAGGGGTTCGGTCACGTACGCTGCCATGCCGACCTGGCCGGATTGCCGCGCGTGACCGAGGCGCGGCGGCCGGCGGATTGACTTTGCCCCAACGCCATCCACGCAGAGCTCCATACCATGATACGTTTCGAAACCACGCACGGCGCCTTCACGGTGGAACTGTTCGACAAGGACGCGCCGCTGACGGTGGCCAATTTCCGCCAGTATGTCGACGACGGCTTCTTCGACGGCACGATCTTCCATCGCATCGTGCCGGGCTTCGTGATCCAGGGCGGCGGCCTGACGCCCGACTTCTCGCAGAAGTCGACGCGCGCGCCGATCAAGAACGAGGCCAACAACGGCTTGCAGAACGAGCGCGGCACGCTGTCGATGGCGCGCACCGACTCGCCGCACAGCGCGACCTCGCAGTTCTTCGTCAACCTGAAGGACAACGATTTCCTCGACCACCGTCCGGGGCAGCACGGCTATGCCGTGTTCGGCCGCGTCGTCGAGGGGCTCGAGGTGATCGACAGGATCGCGGCCGTGCGCACCGGCCGCCGCCAGGGCTACACCGACGCCCCGATGGAAGACGTGGTCATCAACAGCGCGCGCACCGTCACCGCCAGCTGAGTCCCGGCCGGATCCGCCGACACCCATGACGGCGAAACACGCCGGGCTCCTGCGTCGCGTGGGGCGCGCGCTGCTCGAGGCCCTGCTCGCGATCGCGGCGCTGGCGGTGCTGCTCGTGCTGCTGCTGCGCTGGATCAACCCGTGGACCAGCGCCTTCATGGTCAACGCCCGGCTCGCCGCGCTGCTGGCAGGCGACCACCACTACCAGACCCACTACCAGTGGGTCGATCTCGAGCAGATCTCGCCGCAGGCGGCGCTCGCGGTCATCGCCTCGGAGGACCAGCAGTTCCCGTTCCACGCCGGCTTCGATTTCCGGTCGATCCGCGAGGCCGTGCGCCACAACGCGGTCAGCCGCCACAAGCGCGGCGCGAGCACGATCTCGCAGCAGGTGGCGAAGAACCTGTTCCTGTGGTCGGGACGCAGTTACCTGCGCAAGGGACTCGAGGCCGGGTTTACACTGCTGATCGAGTTGTGCTGGCCGAAGGAGAGGATCCTCGAGGTGTACCTGAACATCGCCCAGTTCGGACCCGACGTGTACGGCGTGCAGGCCGCCGCGCAGCGCTACTACCACAAGGACGCGCGGCGCCTGAACCGGGCCGACAGCGCGTTGCTCGCGGCGGTCCTGCCGAACCCGGTGCGCCTGCGCGTTGATGCACCCTCGAGCTACGTGCTCTCCCGCAGGGACTGGATCGCCGGGCAGATGGCCGAGCTCGGCGGCACGTCCTACCTGAACCTGGTCGAAGCCGACGCCAATCGATAGCCGCAGGGAACCAGCGCCGATGCAGTTCTTGGAAGTCAGCCGCCCGGCCCGCCTGGCCGCCTGGATGCTCGTCGCCGCGACGTTGCTCCCGATGGTGGCCTCCGCCAGCGCGGCCCAACCCAACGCGACGGAGGCCATGTCCGCGTCCGCTCGTGACCTCCTCGCGCGACTCCGGCCGAGCGTAGTGCAGATCCGCACATTCTACGGGGCCAATGTTTCGGAAGCCGGGCATGGGTCCGGTTTCGCCGTGGCGGCAGGGGGCGTGCTGCTGACCAACTACCACGTGGTCGCCGACGCAGTCCTGTATCCGAACCAGTACCGCATGGAATACCACACCACCGACGGAAAGGTCGGCGCGATTTCCGTGCTCGCATTCGACATCCGCCACGACCTGGCGCTCGTCCACGCCGCCGGCATCGACCTGGTGCCGCTTGCGCTGCGCGCGGACGTTCCACCGAGGGGTGAACGCGCCTACTCGCTGGGCTATCCGCTCGATCTGGGGCTGGTCATCACCGAAGGCGTGGTCAACGGGCGCGTGGACGATGCCGTCGAGCCTCACCTCTACTACTCGGGCGCCCTCAATCCCGGTGTGTCGGGCGGACCGACCGTGGATTCCTCTGGCCGGGTTGTCGGCGTGAACGCCTTCGGTGCGGGCGGCGAGTTGTTGAACTTCCTGGTGCCGATTGAGTTCGCGATGCCGCTGCTCGATCAGCGAGGACATGCGCCGCTCGATCCGCATCAACTCCGGGACATCATTGCGCAGCAGGTCAAGGCGCACATGAGCTCGATGCTGGGCGCCATTCCCGCGCCGCTGGCCACCCAACGGGTATCCGGCTATGCGCTGCCAGCCAGGCTGGCGGGTTTCTTCACCTGCAATGCGGGCGGCGATACCGACATGCACGAGCCCGTGCACAGCCAGAGCATGGCGTGCCAGACCCACGCGGCCCTGTACCTTGAAGAAGGATTGAACAGCGGCGACTTGCGTTTCCGGCATTACCTGCTGTCCACCGATCAGCTCGGCGCGATGCGCTTCGCGCGCCGGCTGAGCCAGGCGGTCGTTGCCTACGGCAACCGCGGATCCGGCACGCCGCGGCACGTCACGCCCTACGCCTGCCGCCGTGACAGCGTGGCGCTGCAGACTTTCGACGCCGTGGTCCGCGTCTGCGCGCGCGGCTACCGCCAATATCCCGGCCTGTACGATCTCAACGTGACCGCGGTCAGCCAGAACCGGCCACGCAGCGCCGTCGTCACCAGCCTGGCCGTTACGGGCGTCGAATACTCGACCGGGATCGAGTTCGTGCGGAAATTCCTGGGAGCGCTGCAATGGTCCCCCTGATCGTCGTCGAGGTGCTGGACGCGCAGGGCGAAGTCCGGGCGCGGCATCGATTTGCCGCAGTCACGGCCGAAACGATGATCCGCATCGGCCGCGCCGTCACCTGCGATGTCATCCTCGACGACCCGCACGTGGCTGCCGAGCATCTGTCGTTGCGGCGCGATGCGGCAGGCGCCGTGCGCGTGACCGACCTGGGCAGCGCCAACGGCCTGACCCTGAGCGGCAAACGCATCGCCAACGCCAGCGAGCTCGCGCTGTCCGGGCCCATGCTGTCGCTGGGACGCACGCGCTTGCGGATCCGCACCGAGGCCGAAACCCTGGCCCCCGAGTTGGTGGACCGCGCCGCGACGCGCCCGCACCGCTCGCTGCTTGTCGCGATGCTCTGCGCCGCGGGCATGTTTGGATTCTCGGCCTACGACAAGTGGCTCGAGGCACCCACCAACCTCGTCGGCGACGTGGCCAGCGAATGGTTCGCGCTGACCGCACTCATCACGATCTGGGTCGGCCTGTGGGCATTGGTGACGCGGATCAACATCGGCGCATGGCGCTGGACGCCCCACATTGCCGTTGCCTGCCTGGCCATGCTGATGTCGACCGGCGGCGCGTGGCTGCTGGAGATGGTCTGCTATGCGTTCCAGGCCAACCATGCGCGGGCGGCAGGGCTGTGCGCCATTTTCCTGCTGGGAGCTGCCACGCTGTACGCGCACCTGCGCATCGCCTCTCGCCAGGCGACACGACGCATCGCGACGGTGGCGGTACTCGTGACCGGCGCCATCGTCTCGCTCGCCGGCTGGTCCAGCCAGCAGAGTCGCGAACGCGACGTGAGCTACGTCGAGGAGATCGGACCGCTGTTTCCACCCGCCGTACGCCTGGCGCGGGCCACCCCATCGAAGGTGTTCCTGGACGAGCTGGGTACACTCAAGCGTGCAGCCGACGACAGGCGCATCACAGCACTCACCCAGCGGCCGGATGACGACTAGCACAACCGCGGATCACACCATGCACACCATGCACGCATCAACCGAACGCCAGTACCGCTACTACGACCTGATCATGGCCGCGTACGTGTGCATCCTGCTGTGCGCGAACCTCATCGGCCCGTCGAAGGCCGCGACCGTGCACCTGCCGCTGGTCGGCAACGTGACTTTCGTGGCCGGCGTGCTGTTCTTCCCGATCTCGTATTTCTTCGGCGACATCCTCACCGAGGTCTACGGCTACGCGCGCGACCGGCGCTGCGTGTGGGCCGGCTTCGCGGCGCTGGCCTTCGCGGCGCTGATGGCCTCGATCATCGTCGCGCTCCCGCCCGCCGAGGAATGGCGCGACAAGCAGGCGCACGTCGCGGCGATCTTCGGCTCCACCTGGCGCATCGTCGCCGCCTCGATCACCGCGTTCTGGTGCGGCTCGCTCGTCAACAGCTACGTGCTCGCCAAGATGAAGATCCTGACGCGTGGCCGCTGGCTGTGGACGCGCACGATCGGCTCGACGATCTGCGGCGAGGCCGTGGATTCGGGCCTGTTCTACACGCTCGCCTTCTATGGCGTCTGGGACGGGGCGTTCCTGCTGAAGGTCATGGTCACGCAGTACGTGCTGAAGACGCTGTGGGAAGTAGTCAGCACGCCGCTCACCTACAAGGTGGTGGCGTTCCTGAAGCGCGTCGAGCAGGAAGATTTCTACGACACCGACACGAACTTCACGCCGTTCTCGCTCAAGGCCTGAAGTCGATGCTGGTCAGCTGCGCGGAGACCTGCCACAGGCGCAGGGCATCCGCGTCGTTGCGCGCGGCGGGCGAAGGCTCGGCAGGCCGGCAATCCACATAATAGCCGCCGCTTTTCCCGGCCACCGCGGGTGATTCCGCCAGGTACAGCAGCGTGCGCGCGCCCTGCTCGGGGGTCAACCCGGTGGTGCGCTTGCGCCATTGCATCAGCAAACGCCACGGCTGGGCCGTGTTGTCCGCGAACCGCGTCGCGACGAATCCCGGGTGCGCCGCGTTGACCGTGACGCCGCCAGAGCCCAGCAACTGGGCGAGCCGCCGCACGAACAGCAGGTTGGCAAGCTTCGATTGCGCGTAGCCACCCAGGCCGTCGCGCTGCAGGTGATCGAAATCCATCCGGCCGTACCGGTGCGCGCGCGAGGACGTGCACACGATGCGGGCTCCAGGCGTTGCCTGCAGGCGCCCCAGCAATTGCAGGGTCACGACGTAGTAAGCCAGGTGGTTGGTGGCAAAGCTGGCCGCCAGGCCGTCCGCGGTGCGCGTATGTGCCATGAACACGGCGCCGGCATTGTTGATGAGCACGTCGATGTGCGCCTCGGCGGCGGCAATCTCGGCACCGACGCGTCGCATTTCGGCGATCACCGACAGATCGGCAAGATGCATCGCGTGTGCCGCGGGTGCCGCCGCCCGGAGGCGCGCCAGCGTTGCGGCTGCGCGTGCCGCATCGCGCGCCACGCCGACGATGCGAGCGCCGCGCCCGGCAAGGCGGAGTGCCGCGACTTCGCCGATTCCCGAGGTCACGCCGGTGATGACCACCGTCCTGTTCTTCATCGCTTCACCGCCGTGGCTGCCAGCGCCTCGCCCATGCGTATCCGCACGCCGCTGTGGATCCCTGCGAGGATCTTGAACCCCGCTGGCACCACCATGATGACCGTGGATCCGTGTTCGAACCAGCCCAGCTCGGCGCCCTTGGCGTAACGCGCTGCGCACGGCAGGCGCTGCGGACCGTCGTAACGAAGATGCAGGCGCGTGGCGATGCAGTGCAGCCGGATGCTGGCCACCAGGATCGCTGCCACGGGCACCAGCGTGATCAGTTCATCGTTCGCGGTGCGGCAGCGCACGATTGCACGCTCGTTTCGGCAATAAAGGCGCGGCACTCTCTGCAGCGCGATGGGGTTCACGTTCCAGGTATCGCCGGCGATGTAGTCGACCTGCTCGATGAGGCAATCGGCCGGCGCGTGCAGGCGGTGATACATCCCTGCCGTCAGCCGCAGCGTCAGGTAGCTGCCGCCGTGGTAGTGCCGCGCCAGGGCGCCGTCCGCAAGCAGTTCGGCGAGTGCATACGGGTGCCCCTTGGCTTGCAGGACGGTGCCGCCTTCGATGTGGCCGACCGCACCGACGATGGCATCGCAGGGACTCACGATCCGATCGGGATCCATGTCCACCGGGCGCGCGCCGGGCCTGAGTTCGCGGATGAAGCAGTCGTGGAGACTCCGGAAATGCCGCTCGCGCGCATCCGACAGGTCCACGTCGGCGAAGAATTTCCACAGCGCGATGCTGGGCACGCGCACCCACGGCGCCTCGAGCCTGCTGAACCAGGCCATGAACAGGGTCAGCTGCCGGCGCGCGATCCAGTTGGTGAGCATGAAATTGAGCTGCGGCTGCTGCGTCACCCGGCCGACAGCGGCGCGGCACCAGTTCAGCATGTCATCAGACTGTCACACTGGTGGTCACAATGGCAGCCTGCGTGAACACCCTGATTGACTGCCTGATCGGTGCAGCAGCGCTCTGGCTGCTGTGGTTCCGGATCATCCCGCGCGTCGAGCTCTCGCTGGCCAAGCACCGCTCGCTGGCCGGGCACTCGCGCTGGTCGCGGCGGCTGGCGCGAATCCTGCCCGCGTATGAGTATGACGCACAGCGCTTCTTCGATGCCGATGGCGCGCCCGCTGAGATCGCGGCCCGGCGCCAGGCGGCCTTTGCGCAATTGGCAGATCTGTACCGACGTCGCTTTGCCCGCTCCGCCGCGCTGACCGATGCAGCGATGCCATACCTGTCCGACCTGCAGTTCACGGCGCGCTATCGCGTGCCATTCCAGTTCAGCCGCCACGTACGCGAGCACCTCAAGGGCGGCTCGTTCGTCACGCGCACGCACGGAAACCGCATCATCGATGCCGACGGCAACGAATTGTTCGATCTGACCGGTTCGTACGGTGTCAACGTGCTGGGCCACGACTTCTACAAGGAATGCATGCTCCGCGCCACTGAAGCCGGCAGCGCTGTCGGGCCGCTGCTGGGTTCGTACCTGCCGCCGACGATCGAGAATGCGCGGCGCCTGTGCGCGATATCCGGCCTGGACCAGGTGTCGTTCCACATGTCCGGCACCGAGGCGGTCATGCAGGCCGTGCGGCTGGCGCGCTACCACAACCGCCGTCGCTACCTGGTGCGGTTCTGCGGCGCCTACCACGGCTGGTGGGGCGACGTGCAACCGGGGGTCGGCAATCCGGTTCCCGCACCCGACACGCTGACGCTCGAGGACATGAGCGCGGCCTCGTTGCGCGTGCTGCGCCGCCGGCGCGACATCTCTTGCGTGCTCGTCAATCCGGTGCAGTCGATGCATCCGAACCGCGCTGCGCCAGGCGATTCGGCATTGCTCGACGGGGCGCGCCGCGCCGGCGTCGACCGCGAAGCCTACGGCGCCTGGCTGAAGCAGCTGCGCGCCGTGTGCAGCGAGCGCGGCATCGCGCTCATTTTCGATGAAGTGTTCACCGGCTTCCGTCTGGCCCCGGGCGGCGCGCAGGAATACTTCGGCGTGCGCGCCGACCTGGTCACCTACGGCAAGACGGTCGCCGGTGGCCTGCCGATCGGAGTGCTGTGCGGGCGCGCTGCACTGATGGCGCGCTTCCGCGCCGATCATCCGGCCGACGTCTGCTTTGCGCGCGGCACGTTCAATGCACATCCCTACGTCATGGCGGCGATGGACGCGTTCCTGACGCGGTTCGCCGGCGAGCCGGTGCGCGCACTGTACCGCGACCTCGACGCCACGTGGAACCGGCGCGTGGCTGCACTCAATGCGCGCCTGCAGTCCCAGGGCCTGCCGCTGCGCGTGTCCAACCTGTCGACCATCTGGAGCATCGACTACCTCGTGCCGTCGCGCTACAACTGGATGCTCCAGTACTACCTGCGCGCGCATGGCCTGGCCTTGAGCTGGGTGGGCACCGGACGATTGATCTTCAACCTGGCGTACACAACCGATGATTACGAAGCGGTGGTCGAGCGGCTGCAGGCGGCGGCCACCGAGATGCAGCGCGACGGCTGGTGGTGGGTTGCGCCCGGACAGAGCAACCGCAGCGTGCGCAAGGCGATCACCGCGGAGCTGTTTCAGGCCTGGTGCTCCGGTCTCATCGGATCGATCAGTTCGCCGCGCAACAGGTAATACGGCGCCTTGTAGTACAGCATCACGTCGTGGAACGGATCAGTGAGGATCTTCGTCAGCCACACGAGCCCGGTCTGCACGTCCTTCAGGAAGAACAACTGCACGGTACGGAACAGCAACCCGCCCACGCCGACGGCCAGCCAGATCACGCCCACCTGGCGCAGCAGCTCCGCGGAATTGTTGGCCGGCGCGAATGCGCCGAACAGTGTCGGGCTCAGGCGCAGCAGGAGCGGTGAGAGCGCCCAGATGGCGAGCAGCACGATCTTGCGCCGCAGGTTGTAGCCCACCTTGATCGCTTCCTTGTGTTCGTGCGTCGCGCGGTTGACTTCGTCATAGCCCTTGGGCTCGAAGAAGAAATGGCCGGCCTGGCGGCTGACCATCGCCAGCAACCAGCCGATCAGTGCGGCGGCTGCGGGATTCCTGAACACGACGATGTAGGCCGCCAGGAAACTGAGCGCGCTGACGAGGTGCAGCGACTGGTTGATGCGGCTGTGGTGATAGTAGCGATGATCGTCGTGGCGCTGGACCTTGAGGGCCTCGAGAAAGCTCTGCATTGTCGTTTCCGGTGAAGGGCCGATTTCCCCGGATGAAGGAAATATCGCAATGCCGTTGCAGTTGAATGACAACGGCGGCCCGCACACGCGTCATGAAAGTTTCGCGGCCCTGTCATGCAACGGTCAACCACGGCGTCGATAGTCACGGCGCGCATGCGAATACTGCTGGTTTCCGATGCCTGGTTTCCCCAGACCAACGGCGTCGTCAACACCCTGGCACATACGGCCGCGTGGCTCGGTCGCTTCGGACATGAGGTCCGGCTGGCGACGCCCGGGCGCTTCACCAGTTTTCCCTGCCCCTCCTATCCCGAAATCCGCATCTGCGTGTTTCCGTATCGGCGCGTGGCCCGCATCATCCACGGATTCCAGCCGCAGGCCATCCACATCGCAACCGAGGGTCCGCTGGGCTTCGCGGCGCGCCGCTACTGCGTGCGCCATGGACTGCGGTTCACGACCTCATACCACACGCAGTTCCCGCAATACCTGAAACTGCGCTGGCCGATTCCACTGTGGCTGAGCTACGGGGTGCTGCGCTGGTTCCACAGCGCGGCGGCCCACTGCATGGTGAGCACGGACACCGTGCATGCCGAACTTGAGCAGCGCGGCTTTCGCAATATCGTCCGCTGGCGCCGCGGCGTCGACACCGAGCGCTTCCGCCCGCGCAGCAAGGATTTCCTGTCGTTGCCGCGCCCGATTGCGGCTTATGTGGGGCGCATCGCAGTCGAGAAGAACGTCGCGGCCTTCCTCGACATGCGCTGGCGGGGTTCGAAGCTGGTCATCGGCGACGGCCCGGAGCGGGCGCGGCTCGAGGCGCAATACCCGCAGGCGCGCTTCGTCGGCTTCAAGTACGGCGATGAACTGGCCGCACACCTGGCGGCGGCCGACATCCTGGTGTTCCCGAGCCGCACCGATACCTTCGGCCTCGTGAACCTCGAGGCCATGGCCTGCGGCGTGCCGGTGGCGGCCTATCCGGTGCAAGGTCCGCGCGACGTGATCCGCGACGGCGTGAGCGGTGCGCTCGACGAGGACCTGGCGCGCGCGGCCGAGCGTGCGCTGCGGATCGATCCGGCCGCCTGCCGGCGCCATGCGCTGGAATCGGGATGGGACACCTGCACGCGCCAGTTCGAGGCCAACCTGGTGTCGGCGGGACTGCCCTCGCGCGCGCTAATTGACGCTCGACGGCCCCTCGTGGGCGGCGCCGCCGGCGGCGAATAGCTGCTCGACATCGACCGCATCGTAGCGGTAGTCGCGCCCGCAGAACTCGCAGGTGACCGTCAGCGCGCCCTGCTCGGCCAGCGCCGCGCGCGCCTCCCCGATGCCGAGCGCGCGCACCAGGCCCGCGACGCGTTCCTCGCTGCAGCGGCACGCGAATTGCACCGGCGTCGCGTCGAACAACCGGCAGTCGTGCTCGCCGGCCACGCGCTGCACGAGGGTCGTGGCCGGCGCCGCCAGCAGTTCCCCCGGGGCCAGCGAGTCGAGGCCCCGCTGCAGGTCCTCCCAGGCGTCTTGCAGCAGCGCGCCGGCGCTCTCGCCGCCCGACGCACCGCCGGGCAGGCGCTGCAGCAGCATGCCGCCGGCGCGCGCGTGGTCGGCCACGAGTCTCAGCCGCGTCGGCAATTGTTCCGATCCTTCGAAGTAACGCTCCAGGCATTCGCCGAGCGTATGGCCGGCCAGCGGCACGATGCCCTGGTAGCTGGCGGCCGACGTATCCGACTGCATCGTGACGACGAGGTTGCCGGCGCCGACGAGCTCCTCGAAGCTCGCCGCCTCGCCTGCGGCGAGATCATGGTGCGCCACCGCGCGCAGCCGGAAGTCATCGGTGCACTGCGCCACCAGCAGGCGCACGCGCCCGCTGCCGGCGAACTGCATGGTCAGCGTGCCCGTGAACTTCAGCGTCGCGGCCAGCAGCACGACCGCGGCCGCGGCTTCGCCGAGCAGCGCTTCGACCTGCGGTGGATAGCTGCGCCGCGCGCGCAGCTCCTGCCAGGCGCGTCCGAGCCGCACCCACTGGCCGCGCAGCGGGTGGCCCTCGAGCAGGAAGCGGCGCAGCTCGCCCGCCTCCGGGACATCAGCCATTGAGTTTCTGCTTGAGCAGCTCGTTCAGTCGCGCCGGGTTCGCCTTGCCCTGCGTGGCCTTCATGACCTGGCCGACGAAGAAGCCGAACAATTTGTCCTTGCCGGCGCGGTAGTCGGCCAGCTGCGAGGGATTGGCCGCCATCACCTGCGCGATCGCCTGCTCGATCGGACCGTCGTCGGTGATCTGCTTGAGGCCCTTCGCCTCGATGATCGCATCGGCGCCCTGCTGGCTGTCCCACATCGCCTCGAACACGTCCTTGGCGATCTTGCCCGAGATCGTGTTGTCGCCGATGCGGCGCAACAGCGCGGCGAGCGCCGGCGCGCCGACGCGGCTCGCGCCGATCTCGAGTCCGTCGCGATTGAGGAAGGCGGCCAGGTCCCCGCCCACCCAGTTCGCGGCGAGCTTCGGGCTCCCGCCGAATTCGCGCACCACGGTCTCGTAGTAATCGGCGAGCTCGCCGCTCGCGGTCAGCACCTGCGCGTCGTAGCCGGACAACTCGTATTGGGCGATGAAGCGCCGCGCCTTCTGGTCCGGCAGTTCGGGCAGCTGCGCCGCCACGCCACGCACGTAGGCGTCGTCGAGCTCCACCGGCAGCAAGTCCGGATCGGGGAAATAGCGGTAGTCGTTCGCCTCTTCCTTCGTGCGCATCGAACGCGTCTCGCCCTTGTCCGGATCGTACAGCCGCGTCTCCTGCACCACCTTGCCGCCGCCCTCGAGCAGTTCGATCTGGCGCGCGACCTCGAAGTTGATCGCCTTCTCGACGAACCGGAACGAGTTGATGTTCTTGATCTCGGCGCGCGTACCGAACTTGTCGGTGCCGCGCCGGCGCACCGACACGTTCGCATCGCAGCGGAACGAGCCTTCCTGCATGTTGCCGTCGCAGATGCCGAGGTAGCGCACCAGCGTGTGCACCTTCTTCATGTACGCGACGGCCTCCTTGGCCGAGCGCATGTCGGGCTCCGAGACGATCTCGATCAGCGGCGTGCCGGCGCGATTCAGGTCGATGCCGGTCAGGCCCGGCAGGCCTTCGTGCAGCGACTTGCCGGCGTCCTCCTCGAGGTGCGCGCGCGTGATGCCGATGCGGCGCGTGCTGCCGTCGTCGAGCACGATGTCGATGTGGCCTCCGGCCACGATCGGCAGTTCGTACTGGCTGATCTGGTAGCCCTTCGGCAGGTCGGGATAGAAGTAGTTCTTGCGCGCGAACACCGAGCGCGGCGCGATGCGCGCGCCGATCGCGAGCCCGAACATCACCGCCATGCGCACCGCCTCGCCATTGAGCACGGGCAGCACGCCGGGGTAGCCGAGGTCGACGAGGTTCGCCTGCGCATTCGGCGGCGCGCCGAACGCGGTCGCGGCGCCCGAGAAGATCTTCGAGCGCGTCGCGAGCTGCGCGTGGATCTCCAGCCCAATGACGGTCTCCCATTCGCTGTCGCGGGCGGCGGCGGCGGCGGCGCTGTTCGACGTAGCCATCAGCGGTACGCCTCGGGCGCGCGCGTGTGCCAATCGGTCGCGCGCTGGTAGCGGTGCGCCACGTTCAGGATGCGCTGTTCCGTGAAATGACCGCCGACGATCTGCATCCCGACCGGCAGGCCTTCCACGAAACCGCAGGGCACCGATATCGCCGGCAGTCCGGCCAGGTTCGCGCCGATCGTGTAGATGTCGTTCAGGTACATCGTGACCGGATCGTTCATCTTGGCGCCGATCCCGAAGGCCGGTGTCGGCGTCGTGGGACTGACCAGCACGTCGACTTCGCCGAAGGCGCGGGCGAAATCGGCGGCGATCAGCTGCCGCACGCGCTGCGCCTTGAGGTAGTAGGCGTCGTAGTAGCCGGCCGACAGCACGTAGGTGCCGGTCATGATGCGTCGCTTGACCTCGGCGCCAAACCCTTCGCCGCGCGAGCGTTCGTACAGGTCCTTGAGGTCGCGCGGCTTGTCGCAGCGATAGCCGAAGCGCACGCCATCGAAGCGCGCCAGGTTCGAGGAGCATTCCGCCGGCGCCACGACGTAATAGGTGGGCACCGACAGCGGCAGGTTCGGCAGGCTCACTTCGCGCAAGGTGGCGCCCTGGGCGCGCAGCTCCTCGAGGCCGGCGCGGATACAGGCCTCGACCGCCGGATCGAGCCCCTTGTCGAAGAACTCCTTCAACAAGCCAATGCGCAGACCCGTCAGTGGCCTATCGAGACCCGCCACGTAGTCTGGAACCTCGGCGTCGACACTGGTCGAGTCACGCTCGTCGAACCCAGCCATGCTGCGCAGCAGGATGGCCGCGTCCTCGGCGGTTCGGGCCACGACGCCGGCCTGGTCGAGGCTCGAGGCGAAGGCGACGATGCCGTAGCGCGACACGCGCCCGTAGGTCGGCTTGATGCCGGTGATGCCGCACAGCGCCGCGGGCTGGCGGATCGATCCGCCGGTATCGGTGGCGGTCGCCGCCGGCACGAGCCGCGCCGCCACCGCGGCGGCCGAACCGCCCGAGGAGCCGCCGGGCACGCGGGCGGGATCCCAGGGATTGCGCACCGGCCCGAAATGGCTGGTCTCGTTCGACGAGCCCATCGCGAACTCGTCCATGTTGGTCTTGCCGAGCACGACCGCGCCGGCCGCGCGCAGCCGCGCGACGACGGTGGCGTCGTAGGGCGCGATGAAGTTCGAAAGCATCTTCGAGCCGCAGGTGGTGCGCGAACCGGTGGCGCAAAAGATGTCCTTGTGCGCGATCGGCACGCCGGCCAGCGGCGGCGCGTTGCCGGACGCGAGCTGGCGATCGGCCTCGGCCGCGGCGGCGAGCGCCGTCTCGGCTTCGATGCTGATGAAGGCGTTGAGCCCGGGCTGGCTGCGCTGGATTCGCTCGAGCAGCGCGCGCGCCAGTTCGACGGCCGAGTACTTGCGGCCCCTGAGGCCCGCGATCAGGCCTGCGACTGTCTCCGAATGCATACGGGGCTACTCGATGACCTTCGGCACGAGGTACAGGCCGGCCATCACCTGCGGCGCATTGCGCTGGTAGAGCTCGTGCCGGTCGGTGTCGGTGACCTCGTCGGCGCGCAGCCGCTGCTTCAGGCCGGCCAGCGGGTGCGACATCGGCTCGACGCCGGCAGTCGGGGCGCGATCGAGCTCACCGACCAGGCCGATGATGCGCGAGAGACTGTCGAGGTAGACGGGGATCTCGGCTTCGGTCAGGGCCAGCCTGGCCAGATGGGCAATGTCGTCGATGTCGCGGCGGCTCAGGCTCATGTTTTCGAGGTGTCGGAATTTCCGAAAAATGAGCGCGAAATCATACACCTCGCCTTGTGGAATGTCCCCTCGGTTGCTAGATTACCGGGCGCTTTCGCACCCGCCACCCTGAAGGCCAAGCCCGTCCCATGTTCAAACGTCTGCGCGGCTATTTTTCCAGCGACCTGTCGATCGACCTGGGCACCGCCAACACGCTGATCTACGTCCGCGACAAGGGCATCGTGCTCAACGAGCCCTCGGTGGTCGCGGTGCAGGACGAGCCCTCGCGCGGCGGCAAGGTCATCGTCGCGGTCGGCGCCGAGGCCAAGGGCATGCTGGGGCGCACGCCCGGCCACATCAACGCGGTGCGGCCCATGAAGGACGGCGTGATCGCCGACTTCACGTACACCGAGAAGATGCTGCAGTACTTCATCAACAAGGTGCACGGCAACCGTTTCCTCAAGCCCTCGCCGCGCGTGCTGGTGTGCGTGCCGTTCGGCTCCACGCAGGTCGAGCGCCGCGCGATCCGCGAATCGGCCGAGGGCGCCGGCGCGCGCAACGTCGCGATCGTCAGCGAACCGATGGCCGCGGCCGTCGGCTCGGGCCTGCCGGTGCAGGAGGCGCGCGGCTCGATGGTGCTCGACATCGGCGGCGGCACGAGCGAGGTCGCGGTGCTGTCGTTGAACGGCATCGTGTACGCGAACTCGGCGCGCATCGGCGGCGACCGCTTCGATGATGCGATCATGAACTACGTGCGCCGCAACTACGGCATCCTGATCGGCGAGGCGACCGCCGAGCGCATCAAGATCGAGATCGGCTCGGCCTATCCCGGCCAGCAGGTGCGCGAGCTGTCGGTCAAGGGCCGCAACCTGTCCGAGGGCGTGCCGCGCAGCTTCACGCTCAACAGCAACGAGATCCTCGAGGCCCTGCAGGAACCGCTGCAGGGCATCGTCGGCGCCGTCAAGCAGGCGCTCGAGCAGACTCCGCCCGAGCTCGGCGCCGATGTGGCCGAGCGCGGCATCGTGCTCACCGGCGGCGGCGCGCTGCTGCGCGACATCGACAAGCTGCTGATGGAAGAAACCGGCCTGCCCGTGGTCATCGCCGACGATCCGCTCACCTGCGTGGCGCGCGGCGGCGGCCGCATCCTGGAACTGATGGACGAACTGGGCCCCGGTCACTTCGGTCTGGAATAGACGGCCGGCGTGCCTGCCTTCGGCACAAGCAACGTCAATCGGCCCATCTACGGCCGCGGGCCGTCCCCGGGCCTGCGCTTCACCGTCTACGCCCTGCTGTCGCTGGTGCTGATGTACGCCGACCAGCGCGCGCGCTGGTCCGAGCGCCTGCGCTACGGCCTGCAGGGCGTGGCCTATCCGGTGCAGGTCGCCGTGAATTCGCCGGCCGCGGCCTGGCACTGGCTGACCTCGAGCTTCGCCACGCGCACGCGACTGCAGGACGAGAACCAGCAGCTGCACACGCAGGTGCAGACGCTGGAAATCGCGCTGCTGCGCCAGCACGCCCTCGAGCAGGAAAACGTGCAGCTGCGGCAGCTGCACGCCGCGCTCCCGCCGCTGGTGAAGCGCTGGCAGGTCGCCGAGGTGATCGGCGTCGAGTCGGGCCTGCTGCGCCAGCGGCTCATCATCAACAAGGGGCGCAACGACGGCGTGCACGTCAACCAGCCGGTGGTCGACGGCGCCGGCGTGCTCGGGCAGGTGGCGCACGTGGGGCCGTGGAGCTCGGAAGTGATCCTGATCACCGATCCGGAGCACGCGCTGCCGGTGCAGATCACGCGCACCGGGCTGCGCACCATCGCGGTCGGGTCCGGCAACCCGGACGAGCTGCTGCTGAGCTACCTGGCCGCCAACTCGGACGTGAAGAGCGGCGATGAGCTGGTCAGCTCGGGGCTCGGCGGCGTGTTCCCGGCGGGCTACCCCGTCGGCCACATCACCGGCGTGCGGCGCGAGGCCAACCAGCTGCTCGCGCAGGTGCGCGCCGCGCCGCAGGCCGGCATCGATCGCGCCCGCGAGGTCATGCTGATCGAATTCGATCCGGCGCATCCGGCGGCGCCGCCCAGCGCGGCCGCCACCGCGACCGCGGCCACGACGGTGGACGCCGACGTGACGCCGGCGGCGAAGAAAGGCGCGGCCAGCGCCGCCAAGCCATGAGCAGCCGCGAGAACCTGCTCGTCATCCTGTCCACCTCGTTCGTGGCGCTGGTGCTGAACATCTGGCCGCTGCCGGTTTGGCTGTCGGTGATCCGCCCGGCGTTCCTGGTGCTGGCGGTGCTCTACTGGTCCACGATGCAGCCGTTCGTCGCGGGCATGGCGCTCGGGTTCCTCGGCGGGCTCGCGCTCGATGTGTTCCAGGGCTCGCTCCTGGGCGAGCACGCGCTGGCGCTGTCGCTCCTCACCTACCTGGCGTTGCGGCTGAACCTGCTGATGCGCGCCAAGCCGATCTTCGAGCAGTCGGTGTACGTGCTGCTGGCGCTGCTGGTCTATGAATCGCTCCTGTGGGTCATCGACGGCTGGACCGGGCACGCCACCTCGAGCGCGCTGCGCTGGATCCACGTATTGACCGGCGCGCTGCTCTGGCCGCTCGTGGTGGGCGTGCTGGGCCGTTTCCATTCCCAGCGCTAGGGCCGGCCGATGCGCATCAAGGACCAGTGGAACGAGCAGCGGATCTACTCCAGCCGCACCTTCGCCGCGCTGCTGGTCATGGGCCTGCTGAGCTTCGCGCTGTTCGGCAGGCTCGTGTACCTGCAGATCGTCCGCCACGACTACTACTTCGAGCTGTCGCAGGGCAATCGCGTGCGCCAGGATCCGATCCCGGCGAGCCGCGGCCTGATCCTCGACCGCCGCGGCCGCGTGCTGGTCGACAACGAACCCGCATTCCAGCTCGAGCTGATTCCCGAACAGACCCCGGACCTCAACGACGCGCTGCAGCGGCTGTCCACGCTCGGCCTGGTCAACCGCGAGGACATCGAACCGCTCAAGCGCATGATCCGTTCGCGCCGCAGTTTCGACAGCGTGCCGATCCGCCTGCGCCTGAGCGACGAGGAGATCGGCCGCTTCGCCGTGCACCGCTACGAATTCGAGGGCGTCGAGCTGCGCGCCCGCCAGACGCGCCATTACCCGTACGGCGAGCTCGGCGTGCATGCGCTGGGCTACGTCGCCGCGGTGAGCGAGGATGACCTCGATCGCATCGACAAGCCCGGCTACGCGGGCACGACGCTGATCGGCAAGCTCGGCGTGGAGGCGGCGTACGAAACGCAGCTGCACGGACTGAACGGGTACCAGCAGATCCTCGTCAACGCGCAGGGCCGCTCGGTGAAATTCCAGGGCGCCTACCAGCCCGACCTGCGGGCCGAGGCGCCGGTGGCGGGACGCGACCTGGTGCTGGCGATCGACCTGCCGACGCAGCAGGCCGCCGAGGAGGCGCTCGGCGATCGCCGCGGCGCGATCGTCGCGCTCGACCCCGCCAACGGCGACGTGCTCGCGCTGGTCAGCCACCCGGGATTCGATCCGAGCCTGTTCAGCCGTGGCCTGACGCGCAGCGAGTACTCGCTGCTCACCAGCAACGAGGACAAGCCGCTGCTCAACCGCGCGCTGCGCGGTGCCTACCCCTCGGGTTCGACGATCAAGCCGATGATGGCGCTCGCCGGCCTGACGTACAAGGTGGTCGACCCGGAGCGGCGCGAATTCTGCGCTGGCGTCTTCCACCTGCCCGGCAGCTCGCACCTGTACCGCGAAGGCAAGGGCGGCAAGCACGGCGCCGTCAACCTCGTCGACGCGGTGGCCCGCTCCTGCGACGTGTATTTCTACGGCCTCGCCTCGCAGCTCGGCGTCGACCGCATCGCCGCGTTCGCGGCGCAGTTCGGCATCGGCTCGCTGACCGGCATCGACATCAGCGGCGAGAAACCGGGGCTCCTGCCGACGCCGGCCTGGAAGAAGCAGGCCTTCAAGCGGCCACAGGACCAGATCTGGTTCCCCGGCGAGACCGTCAATTTCGGCGTCGGCCAGGGCTACCTGCTGGTCACGCCGCTCCAGCTCGCGCACATGGCGGCGGAGCTCGCCGAGCGCGGCAGGAGTTTCCAGCCGCGGCTCGTGATGGGCACGCGCGAGGCCAACGGCACGATCGTGCGCAGCGCGCCGATCGCGCAGCGCGGAGCCAGCGGCATCAGCGACGAGGACTGGGCGCTGGTGTTGCGTGGCATGATCGGCGCGACCACCTATGGCACCGCGGCCGCCATCTTCAAGGATGCGCGCTACAGCGCCGCCGGCAAGACCGGCACGGCGCAGGTGTTCACCGTCGCCCAGAACGCGCGCTACAACGAGAAGACGGTCGCCGAGCGGCTGCGCGACCACGCCTGGTTCATCGCGTTCGCGCCGGCGGATGCGCCACGCATCGCCGTCTGCGTGCTGGTCGAGAACGGCGGCTTCGGCGCGAGCGCCGCCGCGCCGCTCGCGCGCCGCGTCATGGACGCGTACCTGCTCGCCGGCCCGGCGGACGCAGCCCCTGCGCCCACTGCCGCGCCCACTGCCGCGCCCACCGTGGCGCCCGTAGCCGCGCCCACCGCAGCGCCGGCCGCCGCACCATCGGGGGTACACAGGCCATGATCCTCGATGACAACCGCGACTCGGCGGCGCGGCGCACGTTCTCGGCGACCGCACGCCTGCTTTCAGCATTGAAATTGGACGGGCCCCTGCTGATAGGCCTCGGCCTGCTGGCCGTGTACGCGCTGGTCGTGCAATACAGCGCCTCGGGCCAGAGCCTCGAGACGATCCTGCGCACGCTGATGCGCATCGGCATCGGCGCGTTCGCGATGATCGCGCTGGCACACAGCAGCCCGAATTTCCTGCGCAGCCTCGCGCCCTGGCTGTATGGCGTCGGCATCGTGCTGCTGCTGGTCGTCGATGCGGTCGGCTACGTGGGCAAGGGCGCGCAGCGTTGGCTCGACCTCGGCCTGGTCCGCTTCCAGCCCTCGGAGATCATGAAGCTCGCCGTGCCGATGCTGGCCGCCTCGTTCATGCACGAGCGCCGCCTGCCGCCCGACTGGCGGAACCTCCTGGTGCTGGCCGGCATCGTCATCGTGCCCGCCGCGCTGGTGGCGATGCAGCCCGATCTTGGCACCGCGGTGCTGATCTTCGCGACCGGCGCACTGGTGGTGCTGATGGCCGGACTCCAGTGGCAGGTCATCGCGGGCCTCGCCTGCGCCGGCGCCGGCGCCGCGTTCATCGGCTGGCGGTTCCTGCACGATTACCAGCGCCAGCGCATCCGCATCTTCCTCGACCCGCAATCCGATCCGCTCGGCTCGGGCTACCACATCATCCAGTCGCAGATCGCGATCGGTTCGGGCGGGCTGTTCGGCAAGGGCTGGATGAACGGCAGCCAGGCCCAGCTCGATTTCCTGCCGGAGCGATCGACCGATTTCATCTTCGCGGTGATCGGCGAGGAGTTCGGGCTGCTCGGCCTGGTCGTGCTGCTGCTGCTGTACCTGTTCATCATTTCGCGCGCCGTGTTCCTCGCCTCGCAGTCGAGCGGCACGTTCGCCCGGCTCCTGGGCCTGAGCCTGGCGCTGACGTTCTTCGTCTACGTGTTCATCAATGCCGGCATGGTCACCGGGCTCCTGCCGGTGGTCGGCGTGCCGCTGCCGCTGATCAGCTACGGCGGTACGTCCGTCGTGACGCTGCTGGCCGGCTTCGGTATTCTGATGGGCCTGTATTCCCACCGGAAACTCGTCAACTCGTGATGCCCCGCGGACTGTTCCGCCTGTGCCGCCCGGTCCTGGCGCTGTGGCTGCTGCCGTTGCTTGCGCACGCGGCCACCGCGCCGCCGGCCGCCGACACGGTTGCACCGGCGGAATCCACGCCGGCGGCGGAGGCCGCGGCGCCGGAGCGCGTGCTGCCGGGCCACACGCGCTTCGACCTCGGGCGCGCCGACATCAATGCCTTCGTCGATCGCCTGGCGGGCAGGGGTTTCACGCGCGAGGCGGTGTTCGCCGTGCTGGCGAAGGCCGAGCCGCAGCCGAAGATCATCGAGGCGATGAACCGTCCGGCCGAGAAGACGCTGGCCTGGTGGGAATACCGCGCGCGCTTCCTGACGCCCGAGCGGATCGATGCCGGCGCCCGGCTGTGGCGCGAGCATCGCGAACTGCTCGATGCGATCGCGATGGAACGCCGCGTGCAGCCCGAATACGTGCTCGGCATCATCGGCGTGGAGACCTACTTCGGCCGCATCATGGGGCGCTACCGCGTGCTCGACGCGCTGGCGACGCTGGCCTTCGATTATCCGGCGCGCGCGGAATACTTCCAGCGCGAACTCGAGCAGTTCCTGCTGCTGACGAAGAGCGGGGAGCTCGATCCGCAGGCCGTGCTCGGTTCCTACGCCGGCGCGATGGGCGCGGCGCAGTTCATGCCCTCGAGCTTCCAGGCGTACGCCGTGGACGAGAGCGGCACCGGCCACCGCGACCTGTGGACCGACTGGGCCGACATCTTCGCGAGCGTCGCCAACTACCTGCAGCAGCACGGCTGGGAGTACGGCCAGCCGGTGCTCGCCGAAGCCTCGCTCGGCACCGCGCCCGAGCCGGCGGTGCAGGCCACCACGACGCTGAACGAGACGCTCGGCGCGCTGCGCGCGCGCGGCATGCAGGTGCAGAGCCTGCTCGACGATGCGACGCCCTGCATGACGATCGTCGCGCCGCTGGACGGCGCCACCAGCTACCGCGTGGGCTTCCGCAACTTCTACGTGATCACGCGCTACAACCGCAGCCCGCTGTACGCGATGGCGGTGAACGACCTGGCGCAGGCCATCAGCGCGCGCGTGCAGGCGCCCGACGCGCCGTGACGGACCTGCCGCGCATCCGGGCGGCCGCGGCGCTGGCGCTGCTGCTGGCCGCCTGCGCCAGCGCACCGCGCCGCACCGCCCCGCTGCCGCCCCCGCCGGCAGCGGACGTGCCCGACGCCGTGCCGCGCGTTGAGCCTCGCAGCAACCATGGCAACCCGCCCTTCTATGATGTCAACGGACAGCGCTACACGATCCTCGCCAGCGCCGACAATTTCGTCGAGCGCGGCGTGGCTTCCTGGTACGGCCCGGACTTCCATGGCCACAACACCTCGAGCGGCGAGGTCTACGACATGTACGCGATGACCGCCGCGCACCGCACGCTGCCGATCCCGTGCTACGCGCGCGTCACCAACCTCAGCAATGGCCGCAGCGTCGTCGTGCGCATCAACGACCGCGGTCCGTTCGTCGCCAACCGGATCATCGACCTGTCCTACAGCGCCGCCAGCCGCCTCGACATCGTGCGCACCGGCACCGCCTTCGTCGAAGTGCGCACCATCGGCCCGGCCGATGCGGCTGCCGCGGAAGCGCCGGCGCCGCTCGTCGGCGCGGCGCCGCCCGCGCCGGTCGCGGCGACAGCGCCACCGGCACCGACCGGCTCGCCGGTCGCTGATGCCGCGGCCGCGACGCTCGATGCGGCGCCACCCGCCGCCGTGGCGCTGTACATCCAGGTCGGCGCGTTCGCCGATCCGGCCAACGCGCAGCGCGTGCTCGACCGCCTGCAGTCCAACGGCGTGGCACACGTGTTTTCAGTCGCCAGCGACAGCAGCGGCCGCACGCTGCGGCGCGTGCGCATCGGTCCGATCGCCACGGTCGAGGAGTTCGACGCATTGGCGGCGCGGCTGGCCGCGCTCGGCTACCCCGAGGCGCGGCTCGCCAATGACTGATGCGCGCGGCTACACTGCGCGCCGCGCCTCCACCTGAGCAACCCGAAGCGCACCCGGAGACCCCGCTGATGATCCCGATGTTCCGCCGCTTGACGATTCCCTTCCTGGCGCTGCTGGCAACGGCCGCCGCCGCCGCCACGGCCCCGGCGCCCCGCCCCGCGGCCGCGCCACAGGCCCTCGCCCCGCCGCTGGCGGCGCCGCCGGTCATCGAGGCGCGCAACTGGGTGCTGGTCGATTTCGCCTCCGGGCAGTCGCTGGCCGAGCACGACGCCGACCAGCGCGTCGAACCGGCCAGCCTGACGAAGCTCATGACCGCCTACGTCGTGTTCGCCGCGCTCCGCGACGGACGGCTGAAGATGGACGAGGACGTGCTGATCAGCGAGCACGCCTGGCGCGCGGAAGGCTCGCGCACCTTCGTGCAGGTGGGCACGCGGGTGCCGGTCGAGGTGCTCGTCAAGGGCATGATCGTGCAGTCGGGGAACGATGCGACGATCGCGCTGGCCGAGCGCGTCGGCGGGAGCGAACCGGCGTTCGTGCAGATGATGAATGCCTACGCGCAGCGGCTGGGCATGACCGGCACGCACTTCGAGGATTCCAGCGGCCTGCCCTCGCCGACGCACTACAGCACCGCGCGCGACCTGGCGACGCTGTCGCGCGCGATCATCCGCGACTTCCCGCAGTACTACCCGATCTACTCGATGCGCGAGTTCACCTGGAACAAGATCCGCCAGGAAAACCGCAACGGGCTGCTGGAGCGCGATCCGACCGTCGATGGCATCAAGACCGGCCACACCGACAGCGCGGGCTTCTGCCTGATCAGCTCGGCACTGCGCTCCGGCATGCGGCTGGTGTCGGTGGTGCTCGGCGCGAAGAGCGTGGCGGCGCGCGAGAGCGGCAGCGCCGCGCTGCTGACCTATGGCTTCAATTTCTACGAGTCGGTCGCCGTGAAGCAGGCCGGCGAGATGGTGCTCAAGCCGCGCGTCTACAAGGGCAGCGAGCAGTACGTCGCCGTCGCGCCCGCCACCGCGGTGCAGGTCGTCGTGCCGCGCGGCCAGGGCGCGACCGTGACGACGCGCGCGAGCGTGCGTGGACCGCTGCTCGCGCCGCTGTCGGCCCACACGGCGGTGGGCGAGCTGGAGGTGGACGTGGCCGGCAAGACCGTCGCGCGCGTGCCGCTGTATCCGGTCGCCCCCATCGCCGCGGGCGGGTTGTGGCGGCGCCTGGTCGACACGATCAGCCTCTGGCTCTAGTTCCATCGGAGCGACACGCATGGCCGATCCGCTGCCGCTGTGCTACCTGAACGGAGCGCTGTTGCCGCTGCGCGAGGCGCGCATCTCGCCGCTCGATCGCAGTTTCCTGTTCGGCGACGGCGTCTACGAGGTCATCGCCTTCCATGGCGGCTACGCCTCGCGGCTGGCCGCCAACATCGCCCGGCTGAAGCGGAGCCTCGCGGAGCTGCGCATCCGCAATCCGCATGACGACGCGCGCTGGCGTGAATTGGTGCAGCAGCTCGCGGCCGCCAACGGTGGCGGCGACCTGTACGTGTACCTGCAGGTCTCGCGCGGCGCCGAGTACGGCCGCAACCACGCCCCGCTGCCGGACATCGAGCCGACCGTGTTCGCCTATTGTTCGCCGCTCCCGGCCGCGCCGCCCGAACTCGCCACGCAGGGCGTGGCCTGCATCACCGCGCAGGACACGCGCTGGGCGCGCTGCGACATCAAGTCCGTGGCGCTGCTCGCCAACGTGCTGCTGCGCCAGCAGGCGGTCGAGGCCGGCGCGGCGGAGACCATCCTGTTGCGCGACGGCTGGCTGACGGATGCGAGCGCATCGGCCGTGCACATCGTCGTGGCGGGCGAAATCCGCACGCCTCCACGGAGCCACCAATTGCTGCCGGGCACGACCCGCGGCCTGCTCGAGGAACTCGCGGCGGCCAACGGCATTCCCTGCCGCAGCGTGGCGGTCAGCGAGGCGCAGCTGCGCGGCGCCGACGAGGTGTGGATCAGCGCCGCGACGCGCGGCGTCGTGCCGGTCACGCGCATCGACGGGGCGCCCATCGGTGACGGCCGCCCGGGCCCCCTGTGGCGCCGCATGCAGGCGCTGGTCGAGGCGAGCTGGGCGCGGCCGCCGGCTACCGGCGGAACATGAAGTAGACGGCGCCGCACATGCACAATGCGGCCCACAGGTAGTTGAGCCGCACGGGTTCGCGCATGTACAGCCACGCGAACGGCACGAACACCGACAGCGTGATGACCTCCTGCAGGATCTTCAGCTGCCCGAGTGTCAGCTCGGTGTGGCCGATGCGGTTGGCCGGCACCTGGAACAGGTACTCGAACAGCGCGATACCCCAGCTCGCCAGCGCCGCGACCACCCAGGGGCGCTGCGCGAGGTTGCGCAGGTGCGCATACCAGGCGAAGGTCATGAACAGGTTCGAGACCAGCAGCAACGCGATCGTGCGGGCCAGGACGGGCATGCGCGCATTCTGCCCGCGGGTGCTGCGCTTGTCACCGCCGGCGCGCTATGCTGCGGCCGATGAGCGATGCGCCGCTGCTGCAGTTTCCCTGTGACTATCCGATCAAGGTGATGGTGCGCGCCGGCGCCGAGACGCGCGCGCACGTCGATGCGGTCATGGCCCGCCACGCGGGCGCCGCGGTGATCGAAACGGCCACCGAGCGGCCCTCGGCGCAGGGCCATTTCCTCGGCATCACGTACACGATCCGCGCGCGCGACGCCGCACACATCGCGGCGCTGTTCGCCGACCTGAAGGACATTCCGGGCGTGCTGATGGTGCTGTGAGGCGCGGCCGCTCAGCCCGCGCCGGCCCGCTGCAGTCGCGCGAGCAGGAGCGGTGCGAACTCGAGCGCGACCTGCTGCACGTCGGCGGGGCCGCCGAGCGCGGCGAGCTGCGTCATCTCGAGGCCGGCATGGCCGCAGGGATTGATGCGCGTGAACGGCTCGAGGTCCATGCCCACGTTCAACGCGAGCCCGTGGTAGCTGCCGCCGCGGCGGATGCGCAGGCCCACGCTGGCCAGCTTGCGCCCATCGACGTACACGCCGGGCGCCTTGTCCCGGCACTGCGCGCGGATGCCGTGGCGCGCCGCCAGGTCGATGACCGCGCGTTCGAGCGCCGTGACCAGTTCGCGCACGCCCAGGGCCGCGCGCCGCATGTCGATCAGCGGATACACCACCAGCTGTCCCGGGCCGTGGTAGGTGACCTGGCCGCCGCGATCGATCTGCACCACCGGGATGTCGCCGGCCGCCAGCACGTGCGCGCGGTCGCCGTTCATGCCCAGCGTGAACACGCGCTCGTGCTCGAGCAGCCACAACTCGTCGTCGGTGTGCTCGCCGCGCGCGTCGGTGAACTGCTGCATCGCGCGCCAGGTGGGCTCGTACGGCGCGCGCCCGAGCCATCTGACGTGCAGCGGCGTTGGCGCGCGCGCCGCGGACGCGGCCTGCGGCTGCGCGTTCACGGTGCGCGCGCGGCGCCGACGACGCCCAGCCCGGCGTTGTTGCCCGCCAGCGCCTGCTCGGCGCGATAGCTGGAGCGCACCAGCGGCCCGGACACGCACTCGCGGAAACCACGCTGCAGGGCCCAGTCGCGGTAGCGCAGGAATTCGTCCGGGGTCACGAAGCGTTCGACCGGCAGGTGGTTCACGGTCGGACGCAGGTACTGGCCCAGCGTCAGCAGATCGACGCCGGCGGCACGCAGGTCGTCCATGCACGCGGCGATCTCGGCGTCCGACTCGCCGAGCCCGAGCATCAGGCTGCTCTTGGTCAGGACGCCGGGGCGATGCGCCTTGGCGTGCGCGAGCACCGCGAGCGTCTGCTCGTAGCCGGCGCGCGGATCACGCACCGGGTGCGTCAGGCGCCGCACCGTCTCGATGTTCTGCGCGAACACGTCGACGCCTGAATCGACGACGCGCTCCACGTCGGGCAGCGCGCCCTGGAAGTCGGGCGTCAGCGCCTCGACCGCGGTGCCCGGCGTGCGCTGCTTGATGGCGCGCACGCAGGCCGCGTAGTGCGCCGCGCCGCCGTCGGGCAGGTCGTCGCGATCGACCGAGGTCAGCACCACGTAGCGCAGCTTCATCAGCGCGACGCTGGCGGCCACGTTGGCCGGCTCCTCCGGATCAAGCCAGCCGCGCGGATTGCCGGTATCGACGGAGCAGAACCGGCAGGCGCGCGTGCACACCGAACCCATCACCATGATGGTGGCCGTGCCGGCATTCCAGCACTCGCCGATGTTGGGGCACTTGGCTTCCTCGCAGACCGTCGCGAGGCGATGGTCACGCACGGTGCGGCGCACGGCGTCGTAGCCGGCGCCGGCCGCGAGCGGCGCCTTGAGCCAGCGCGGCTTGCCGGTCGGCGCGGGCGGGGGCGCGCCGGCGCGCGCACGCGCGCCATCCTTGATGGCGGTGAAGCCCTGCGGCGTCAGGTATTTCTCGCCGCTCCGCGGCGCGGCGCCGACCACCGGAATGCTCTTGAATTCAGCCATGGCCGTCATCGTGCGGCAACTCGTTCAATGCCGCAAGGCGCGCGACCGTGCCGACATCGGTCCAGGCGCCCGCGTGGCGCTCGCCACTCAGGCGCCGCTGCGCGATGGCGGCCTGCAGCAACGGCAGCAGCGGAAAGCGGCCGGGCGCGCAGCCCGCGAACAGCTCCGGGCGGAACACGCCGATGCCGGCGTAGGTCAGGCGCGGCGCCCCGCTCGCCTCGACGAGGCCGTCGCGCAGCGCAAAATCGCCCTCGGGGTGATGTTCGGGATTGTCGACCAGCACCAGGTGCGCGAGCGGGCGCGGGCCGATGCGCAGCCGCGCGAAATCGACATCGGTGAACGTATCGCCGTTGACGACCAGGAACGGTTCGGCGCCCAGCAGCGGCAGCGCATTGAAGATGCCGCCGCCGACCTCGAGCGCCAGCGCGCTCTCGTCGCTGTAATGGATGCGCAGCCCGTACCGGCTGCCATCGCCCAGCGCGCTGCGCAACTGCGCGCCGCGCCACGAAACGTTGATCACGACATCGCGCACCCCGGCGCGCGCGAGCGCCTCGAGGTGCCACACGATCAGCGGCTTGCCGCGCACCGCCAGCAGCGGCTTCGGCGTCGCGTCGGTCAGCGGCCGCAGGCGCTCGCCGCGCCCGGCCGCGAGCACCATCGCCTTCAAGCCGTCACCGCCGCGGCGAGCGCGCGCGCGTTGGCGGCGGCGAGGCGCGGCACCAGCGCCCGTTCGACCCAGGCGCTGAACGCGGCCAGCTCCGCATAGCGCGCTGCCGTCTCGCGCACGTATTCGAGCGTCAGCGGCAGGTCGGCGAGATAGCCGCTCTTGCCGTCGCGATACCACAGCCGCGCGAAGATGCCGAGCACCTTGATGTGGCGCTGCAGGCCCGCGAGATCGAACCAGCGCAGGAAGTCGCTCCGGTCGGCGCCGACGTCGGCGCCCTCGGCCTGCAGCCGCAGGCGGTGCTGCTCGAGCCAGCCGAGCACGCGCGCGCGCGGCCAGGCGATGTAGCAATCCTCGAGCAGCGACACCAGGTCGTAGCCGATCGGCCCGGCCACCGCGTCCTGGAAGTCGATGATGCCCGGATTGCGCGATGCCGTGACCATCAGGTTGCGCGAATGATAGTCGCGATGCACCAGCACCGTGGGCTGGGCCAGCAGCTCGCGCACCAGGAATTCGAAGGTGCGTTGGAGCAGCGCCGCGCCCTCGGCGTCGACCGGCGACTGCAGGTGCCGCGCGCAGAACCAGTCGGGCAGCAGCTGCATCTCGCGCTGCAGCGCCTCGGCGCCATAGGCAGCCAGCTCGCGTGCACCGGCGCCGCCGCGCAACTGCACCTGCGCCAGCGCCGCCAGCGCCTCGCCATAGAGCTGCTCCGGATCGCCGCCGCTGCGCAGCCGCGCGAGCATGTGCGTCGAGCCCAGGTCTTCGAGCAGCAGCAGCCCGCGGGCGCCGTCGGCCGCCTCGATCTCGGGCACGTGCACGCCGCAGGCCTGCAGCAGGCGCGTCACGTGCACGTAGGGCCCGATGTCTTCCTTGCCCGGCGGCGCGTCCATGACGATGCGGGTCGCGCCCGATGCCGCCCAGGCGCGAAAGTAACGGCGGAAACTCGCATCGGCCGAGGCCGGCTCGAGCCTGCAGTCGTGCGGCCAGCCGAGCTCGCCGGCCAGCCACTCACGGATCAGCGCCATTCTCGCGTCAGCCATCGGATGCCGTCCCGCACCGGACCGCCGGGCCGGGATTGGCTGGGGTCAGTACTTGCCGCGCCATTATAATGGCCGCGCTCATGATTGCCCTCCCGCACCGCCGGCTGCGCCGGAACCTGCTGCTGCTGTCGCTGGCCTGCGCCGCCGCCGCGCGCGGCCAGGAACCGCCCTGCACGCCGGAATCGGCTGCCGATACGCCGCCGCCGCCGCTGCCGTCGATCACCGATGGGGCGATCCGCTGGTCGAGTTGCCACATCGATGTCGCGGCCAACGGCGATACCGAGCTCAGCGGCGACGTCAGCGTCGACATCGGCGGCCGCCGCATCCATTGCGACCGGCTGACCTACAGCGCGCTCACGCAGGACCTGAAGCTCTCCGGCCGCGTGCGCTACGAGGATCCCTCGCTGCGCGTCACCGGCAAGGTCGGCACCTACGGCAATGCCGGCGGCCTGTTCACCGATGCGCAGTTCGAGCTGCTGCAGCATCCGGGGCGCGGCCAGGCGGCGACCATCGCCACGACCCAGCCGAACGTCGTCGTGCTCGAGCACGTCACCTATACCACCTGCCCGAAGGGACAGGCCGACTGGGAACTGCGCGCGCGGCGCATCACGCTCGACTCGCGCAGCAAGCGCGGTGTCGGCCACAGCACCAGCGTCGTGTTCAAGGGCGTGCCGATCCTGTACCTGCCGTGGATCTCCTTCCCGCTGAGCAGCGACCGCCAGACGGGACTGCTGTTCCCGACGCTCGGCAGCTCCTCGCGCAGCGGCGCGACGCTGTCGGTGCCCTGGTACTGGAACATCGCCCCGAACCAGGATGCGACGCTGACGCCGACCGTCTACTCGCGCCGCGGCGTGGGCCTGGGCAGCGAATACCGCCTGCTGACGAATTCCGGCGACGGCGTGCTGCGCGATGACTACCTGCAGGACGACCGCGTCACCGGGCAGAACCGCAACTGGCTGCGCGTGAAAGCGACCAGCTTCTTCGGCGACGGCTGGCGTGCCCAGCTCGACGCGCAGGATGTCAGCGACACGCACTACTTCGAGGACTTCGGCGACGGCCCGCAGTCCACCAGCACCACCTTCCTGCCGCGCGACTTCCGCATCGGCATGCGCGGCGATGTCTGGCGGCTCGGCGCGCAGCTGCTGAAATTCCAGGCCCTCGACGACCAGCTCGCGGCCGCCGACCGGCCGTACGCCGAACTGCCGCGGCTGACGGCCGACGCGCGCTGGCAGGGAAGCTCGGGGCTGGGCAGCGCACTCGAGTCCGAGCTGACCGATTTTCGCCGCGACACCGGCACGACCGGGTGGCGCGGCCGCGTGCAGCCGGCCCTGGACTTCGACTACACGCGGCCGGGTTTCTACGTGCGGCCGCGCGCGGCCTGGGATTTCACCGCCTATCGCCTCGATGACGCGCCGACCACGGATGCCACGCCGAGCCGGAGCCTGCCGATCCTGACCTTCGACAGCGCCGTGCAGCTCGAGCGCGCCGCCGGCCGCGACGCGCCGCGCCTCGTCACGCTCGAACCGCGCATCAACTACGTCTACATCCCGTATCGTGACCAGGGCATGCTGCCGGTATTCGACTCGGCGCTGCCCGACCCGAACTTCGTCTCGCTGTTCCAGGCCAACCGCTACTCGGGCTACGACCGCATCGGCGATGCGAACAACCTGACGCTCGCCGTGACCACGCGCCTGCTCGAAGCCGGCACCGGCCAGCAGACGCTGAGCGCCACGCTCGGCCAGACGCTGCATTTCTCGCAACCGCGCGTGACGCTGCCGGGCGAAACCGCCGACACGCGCCGCCGCTCCGACCTGCTCGCCAACATCGACCTGAGCGCGTACCGCAACTGGAACCTGCACTACGACGTGGCCTGGGATCCGGCCGACTCGCACACCCAGAAATCGCTGTTCGCGCTGCAATACCTGCCCGCGGGCAACAAGGTCGTGAACCTGGGCTACCGCTACACGCGCGGCAGCGTCGAGCAGGCCGAGGCTTCGGCGGCGTGGCCGGTGGGCCGGCACTGGGACCTGTACGGGCGCCGCGTCTATTCATTCCGCGACCGGCAACCGCTCGAGACTTTCGCCGGGCTGCAATACCGGGCAAGCTGCTGGGGCCTGCGCCTCGTGATCCGCGATTCGGTCACCAGCCACGATCCGCAGCTGAACCCGCAGCAGCGGCGGGACACCGGCTGGTATCTGCAGCTGGAACTCAAGGGACTTTCCAGTGTCGGATCCAGCGCCGACTCTTTCCTGCTCGGGTCGATTCAGGGATACTCCCCACAATGACATTGCGTACATTTCCCGGCCTGGCGCTGCTGCTGGCGCTGGCCGCGGGTTCGCTCGCCGCCGCGGCCGCCGACGAGGCCGTGCCGCGCGCCAAGACCAGCCACGGCACGCCGCTCGACCGGGTGGTCGCGGTCGTCAACGACGGCGTCGTGCTCGAGAGCGAGCTCGATGCGCAGGTCGCGGAGGTCACGCAGCGCCTGCAGGCGCAGAACGTGCAGCTGCCCGCGCCGTCCGTGATCCGCGACCAGGTGCTCGAACGCCTGGTGCTCGAGGAAGTGCAGGCCCAGCACGCCGAGCGGGCCGGCATCGTGATCTCCGACGAACAGGTCAACGCGGCGCTGCAGGACATCGCCAACCGCAACAAGGTCAGCTTCGACCAGCTGCCCGAGAAGCTCGCATCCGAAGGCATCGTGTACGCGGACTATCGCAAGAACCTGCGGCGCGAGATCCAGCGCCAGGTGCTGCGCAGCCGCGACGTCGTCCAGCGCATCAACATCTCGCCGCGCGAGCTCGACCAGTACATGGAGCGGCAGAAGAACACCGGCAATGCGAACAACGAATACAACGTGTCGCACATCCTGATCGCCGTCGCGCAGGATGCCACGCCGAAGCAGCTCGCCACCGCGCGGCAGAAGGCCGAAGACGTCGCCGAACGGGCCGCGAAGGGCGAGCCCTTCAACCAGCTGGCGATCACGTTCTCCGACAGCCAGACGGCGCTCGAGGGCGGCGCGCTCGGCTGGCTCAAGGGGCCGGCGCTGCCGACGTTCCTGGCCGACGTCGTGCCGCGCATGAAGCCGGGCGAGGTCAGCGACATCCTGCAGACCGGCAGCGGTTTCCACCTCGTCAGGCTCAACGACGTGCGCACGACCACGGCCAGGCAGATCATCAAGCAGACGCACCTGCGCCACATCCTGCTGAAGACCAGCGAAGTGGAAGATGACGCGACCGTGCAGCAGAAGCTCGCCACGATGCGCGCGCAGATCCTGGCCGGCACCGCCGATTTCGCGGTGCTCGCCAAGACCAGTTCCGCTGATCCGGGCTCGGCGGTCGATGGCGGCGACCTCGGCTGGACGACGCTCGAATCCTTCGTGCCGGAATTCGCGCGCCAGGCCGATGCGCTCAAGGACAACGAGATCAGCGAGCCCTTCAAGACCCAGTTTGGCTGGCACATCGTGCAGATGCTGGGCCGGCGCGACTTCGACAACACCGCCACCGCGGAGCGCGAGCAGGCGTATGCGCAGCTGCGCGAGAGCCGCGTCGACGAGGCCACCGACATCTGGCTGCAGCAGCTGCGCGACGAGGCCTACGTCGAACTGCGGCCCTGAACGAGCGCGCGCGCCGGGCCTGTTGCAGCCATGAGCGCCGCCCCCGGACCCGCCGCGACCATCGCGTTGACCTGCGGCGAGAGCGCCGGCATCGGGCCCGATCTGTGCCTCGAGATCGCGCGCACCGCCCGCGGCTACCCGCTGGTCTGCCTCGCCGACCACACGCTGCTGCAGCAGCGTGCCCGGCGGTTGCGGCTCGAATGCCTGCTGCGCGAATACCACCCGGGCGAGGCGCCGACAGTCGCCGCCGGTGAGTTGACCGTGCTGCACCTGCCGCTGGCCGTGCCGGCGGTGCCGGGGCAGCTCGATGCGCGCAACGCGCCGTGGGTGCTGCGGCTCATCGAGCGGGCCGTCGATGGTTGCCGGCGCGGCGAATTCGCGGCGCTGGTCACGGCGCCGGTGCAGAAGAGCATCATCAACGACGCCGGCCTGCCCTTCACCGGCCACACCGAATACCTGGCCACGCTGTGCGGCGCGCCGCTCCCGGTGATGCTGCTGGTCGCGGGCAGCCTGCGCGTGGCGCTGGCCACGACGCACCTGCCGCTGCGCGACGTGCCGGGGGCGATCTCCCGCCCGGGCCTGCTCGCCGTGCTCGGCGTGCTCGACCAGGGGCTGCGCCAGCGGTTCGGCATCGAACGGCCACGCATCGCGGTGTGCGGGCTCAATCCGCACGCGGGCGAAGGCGGCCACCTCGGCAGCGAGGAACGGCAGGTCATCGAGCCGGCGGTGCAGGAGGCGCGCCAGCTCGGACTGGACGTGCGCGGCCCTTATCCGGCCGACACGCTGTTCGTGCCGCGCAACCTCGAGGGCGTCGACGCCGTGCTCGCCATGTACCACGACCAGGGCCTGCCGGTGCTCAAGCACGCCGGCTTCGGCGCCGCGGTCAACGTCACGCTCGGCCTGCCGATCATCCGCACCTCGGTCGACCACGGCACGGCGCTCGATCTCGCCGGCACCGGCCGCGCGGACGCGGGAAGCCTGCGCGCCGCCATCGAGCTTGCGGTCACGCTGGGCGCGCGCGCGCAGCATCGCTGAGCGGGCCCGATGCGCGCACGCAAGCGCTTTGGCCAGCACTTCCTGCACGACCCGGCCGTGATCGGGCGCATTGTCGGCGCGATCGCGCCGCGCGCCGGCGAAGCGCTGGTCGAGATCGGTCCTGGGCCCGGCGCGCTGACCGATCCGCTGCTACGGGCCGCCGATTCGCTCGACGTCATCGAGATCGACCGTGACCTCGCCGGGGCGCTGCGCCGCCGCTTCGGCGGCCACCCGGCACTGCACATCCACGAGGGCGATGCACTCGCCTTCGACTTCGCCGCCCTGGCGCGGCAGCGTGGCCGGCGGCTGCGCGTGGTGGGCAACCTGCCCTACAACATCTCCACGCCGCTCCTGTTCCACCTGCTCGCAGCGGCCGATGCGCTCATCGACATGCACTTCATGCTGCAGAAGGAAGTGGTCGATCGCATCGTGGCGGCGCCCGGCAGCCGCCAGTACGGGCGCCTCGGCGTCATGCTGGCGCCGCGCGTGCGCGCGACGAAGCTGCTGGATATCGGTCCCGGGGCGTTCCAGCCGCCGCCGCGCGTGTGGTCGGCGCTGGTGCGGCTGGAGCTGCGCGTGGATGCGCCGCACTGGGCCGCGCTGCCGCAGTACGCCACGGTGGTCGCCGCGGCCTTCGGTCAGCGCCGCAAGACGCTGCGCAATGCGCTCGCCGGGCTCCTCGACGCGGCGCAGATCGGCGCGGCCGGCATCGATCCGGGTGCTCGGGCCGAAACGCTGGCGGCGGCCGATTTCGGCCGCCTGGCGCTGGCAGTGGCGGGCGCCGCGCCGCTGTGATTCACTAGGCTCATGAGCGATTACCGCCAACTGCTGGTCGCCATCGACCTGAGCGACCAGAGCCGCGCCATCGCGGCCAAGAGCGTCGAACTGGCGCGGCAATGGAACGCGCAGCTGCGGCTCCTGCATGTCATCGAATTCGTGCCGGTCGAGCCGATGAGCGATGCGCTCGTGCCGGTCGTGCAGATCGACGAGCGCGTCATCGCGCGCGCGCGCGAGCAGATCGAGGCGCTGGCGGCGGCGCTCGGACTGCCGGGCGACAGCTGCCGGGTCGCCACCGGGAACGTCAAGGCGGAGATCCTGCGCCAGGCACGCGAGCTCAATGCCGACCTGATCGTGCTCGGTTGCCGCGAGCGCCACGGGCTGTCGATCCTCGTCAATCTCACCGAAGACACCGTGCTGCACGGCGCGCCCTGCGACGTGCTCGCGATGCGGGTTCGCTAGCGGGGGCCGCGCGTGGACGGCCGCCACCAGATCGACGTCGACGTCGAGAGCACCTACCTCGAGGAGCAATCGGCGCCCGCCGAGCACCGCTACGTGTTCGCGTACACGGTGACACTGCGCAATGCCGGCCAGGTGCCGGCCAGGCTGCTGACGCGCCACTGGATCATCACCGACG
>DATKLZ010000076.1:0-5440 GCA_035542135.1 Steroidobacteraceae bacterium
CGCTACTTCCAGGAGAAGGATTCCAACCAGGTGTCCGTCGTGCCCGACCTGCCGACGCGCCAGCCCGAGGTCTCGCCGGTGACGCCCGACATCACCAAGAACAAGGGCGTCTTCAAGCTCAACGGCTCGTGGCATTTCAACGCGCATGACAACCTGTACGGCACGTTCTCGCAGGGCTACCGGCGCGGCGGCGTCAACGACATCCCGATCAAGCCACCGTCGAATGTCGGCGAGAATGCGGGCTGGACCAACTTCGGGCCCGACACGCTGAACAACTACGAGATCGGCGTGAAGGGTGCGCACGAATCGTTCGGCTACAACGTGTCGCTGTTCGATATCGAGTGGAAGGACATCCAGCTCAACACCGCCACGCCCGTCTGGGGATACTACGTCACGATCAACGCCGGCAAGGCGCGCTCGCAAGGCGCCGAACTGGAATTCCACGGCAAGCTCACCGATGCGCTCGCCTATCGCGTGAGCTACGCCTACACCGATGCGAAACTGACCCGCGACGCCACGCGCCCCTACGCCCCGATCGTGGTGATAGCGCCCAGCGGCACCCGGTTGCCGGCGGCGCCGGAAAGCGTGGTCAACGCCTCGCTCGATTACACCGTGCACATGCAGTCCGGACGCACGCTGGTGCCGCACCTCGACGCCTACTACCAGAGCGGGACGCTCAACTACCTGCAGGAAACCACCCAGTCCTCCATCCCGCTCGACGGCTATACGATCCTGAACGCCTCGCTCACGCTCAATGCCGATAAATGGAGCCTGACGCTCCAGGTGCGGAACCTCGGCAATGCCGAGGCGATTTCGGGCGTGTACCCCGGGAACCTTCCGGGCGTACCGCCCACCCGGCAGTTCGGCAGCGTGCCGATCTACCCCGATTATTTCAACTTCTTCTACAACACGAACGGCTACGGCTTCTTCGGCAACACGACGCGCGAACTCATCACGACGCCCAGGACGATTGGCCTGATAGCCAAGTACCGGTTCTGATCGACGGTCGGCGCGGATGTCGGGCATGTTGCTCAGCGAAGCCCAGCGGCTCATCGAAACCGGGCGGTTTGCCGCGGCCGCGCGATCGGCACGAACGCTGCTCACCGACCGGCCGCAGCTCACCGAAGGCTGGCTGCTGCTGGCGCTGGCCGAACAGCGCCAGCAGCGCTTCGACGCGATGCTGGCCGCATTGCACGCGGCGTTGCGGCTGCAGCCCACCAATACGGCCGTGCTGCTCAAGTTCCGCGAGGCGCAGCTCTATTGCGGGTTCGGCGCCGAGGCGCGCACGGGGCTCGCCGCGCTCGAGCGCGGTGCACAGAACGATGCGCGCCTGCTCACCGAGATCGGCAACCTGTATCTGGCCGCCGGCGCGCACGCCGACCGGCTGCGCTGCGCGTTGCGCGCGCTCGAACTCAACCCGGCCGAGAGGCACTTGCTGGCCAACGCCGCGGCAGCCGAGACCGCCTGCGGCATGATCGCCGAGGCCGAATCACACCTCGACCAATTGCTGGCTGCGCATCCGGATGCCTTCGGCGCCTATTACCGGCGCAGCACCCTGCGCCGCCAGACGGCTGCGGCCAATCACGTGCGCGAGCTGGGCGTGCGCCTGGCGGAACTGCCGGTCGACGCCGCCGGGATCGTGCCGCTGTGCTTCGCGCTGGCCAAGGAGTGCGAAGACCTCGGTGATCACCGCCAGGCGGCCGCCTACCTGCAGCGCGGCGCGGCGCGGCGGCGGCGCAACCTGTCCTACGACGTCGCCAACGACGAACACGCGCTGCGGCAGATCGCCGCGAACTTTCCGGCCGAGCGCTTCGCGCCGGGCGCCACGGGCGAGCGCGGGGCCGCGGCGATCTTCGTCATGGGACTGCCGCGCAGCGGCACGACGCTGGTCGATCGCATCCTGAGCAGCCACTCGGCGGTGCAGAGCCTGGGCGAGATCAATGACCTGGCCTACGCGGTCATCGGCCAGGTGTACGCGACCCTGGCCGCCGATGCTGCGCCGCCCGAGCGTACTGAACTCATCCAGCGCTCCGCGCTGCTCGATCACACGGCGCTGGGCGACGACTACCTGCGCCGCGTCGCCGGCTATGAGCGCAACCGGCCGCGCTTCATCGACAAGACACCGTGGAATTTCCTGTACCTCGGATTGATCGCGCTCGCCTTGCCGGGTGCGCGCATCGTGCATGTGCGGCGGAACCCGATGGACAGCTGCTTCGCGCTCTACAAGACGCTGTTCCGCGACGGCTCGCCGTATTCCTACGACCTGCAGGACCTGGCGCGCTACTACCTCGCCTACCACCGTCTCATGGAGCACTGGCGCCGCGTGCTGCCCGGACGGTTCCTCGACCTCGACTACGAGCGCGTGGTGGCCTCGCAGCAGCAGGCCACGCATGAACTGCTGGACTGGTGCGGCCTGCCCTATGAGCCGCAATGCCTGGAGTTCCATCGCAACCCTACTCCTGCGGCCACGGCGAGCGCGGCACAGGTGCGCGAGCCGCTCCACGCGCGTTCCGTCGGCAACTGGCGCCACTACGCCGAGCTGCTCGAACCGCTCGCCGCGGCGCTAGCGGCCGGCGGCGTCGCCGTCGGCGGCGGCTAGTTGCGCGTCGAGCCGGTCAAGCCGCGCGGCCGGCAGGAGCGCCGCGACCGTGCAGGCGATGATCACCACCGTCGCCACGTCGATGAGCAACCCGTAGCGGTCGGCGCCGAGCAGGAGCGAGCCGACGAAGGGTCCGCTCGCCAGGCCCATCTTCGAGGCAAAGCCGCCGAGCGCCGCGGCGCGCCCGCTCGTGTCGCAGCGCGCGCACATGCCGAGCAGGTGCGCGATCACGAAACCCCAGGTGATGCCGGTGCCGACATTGGCGAGCGCATAGATGAACGGGTTGGCGGAGCCGTGCAGCACGTACATGCCCAGCGCCGTCAGCAGCAATGCGATCGTCAGCATGCGCGCGCGCCCGTGGCGCGTGCCGAGCACGACGACCAGCACCGAACCGAGCATGCCGATCCACGTCGACACGCCGACCACGGTGGCCGATCGCAGCGGGTCGAGCGCGTAATGTCGCGCCAGGCCGATGATGTACGAGAACAGCATCATGTTGGAGAACTGGAACAGGAACACCGACAACAGCGCCATCACCAGCATCAGCAGGCCGGCCGGGACTCGCGCCGCGGCGCGACTCGCGGCCGCGGCAGCCGCCGCGTCCACGACGCCGCCGGCCGCCTCGTCGCGCCGTGGATAGGCCGCCAGGAACGGCACCATCGCCAGCGTGACCAGGCTGAACAGCGCGAGCGCGGCGAACAGCGCCGCCGTGCCGTACACCGGCACGAGGCGCGGCAACACCATGACGCCGAGACCGCCGAGCCCGCCCTGCACGACCAGCAGCACGCCGAAGGCCCGCTCCGGATGCGCGGTGCGCGCGATCACCGAAAACGAGAATCCAACGAGGCAGCCTCCCACGGTGCCGTGCAGGGCGCGAATCGCCAACAGCGCCGTGCTCCCGCCGACGAACATGCTCGCCACGTCGATGCCGATCAGCGCGAGCAGCAGGGCGTAGGCGGTGCGCCGCCAGGGCCAGCGCGTCACCAGCAGCGTGGCGAGCAGCGCGCCGACTGCCGCGCCATACACGTTGGCGGCGCCGATGCGCCCGGCCACGGCCGCGCTGAAGTGGAGCCCCGTCTGCAGGCCCTCGACGATCGCCGGCATGATGTTGACGTACATGAACCCGGCGGTCGCGAGGAACGACAGCAGCACGGCGGCGAGCAGGCCGTCAGGTGCAGCGCGCGGCCGCTGGGCGGACAGGTTCATCGGCATGTGGCGCAGACTCCGTGCTGGGCAGCTTGGCAGGCGCTCCGGACCGGCTATAGGTCCAGTCGCAACTCCCTGATGGATCCAGTCATACTGGCAGCATGAAGGCGCCCCGATTCGGCTTCAGCATCAGCGTCGACCGGCAGGGTCCCCTGAGCCTGCAACAGCAGGTGCGCCAGCGCATCATCGACGCGTTGAGCCACGGCGTGCTGCGTCCGGGACGCCGCCTGCCTTCCTCGCGCCTGCTCGCCAGCCAGACCGGATTGTCGCGCAATACGATAACACTGGCCTACGACGCGCTGCTGGCCGAAGGCCACCTCGAGAGCCGCGCGCGCAGCGGCATCTACGTGCCGGCCAAGGCGCCGGCCGAGCGCGTGACCACGGGCCGGCGCGGACTGCGGCGCGCCGCGGCGGCCGGCGAGCGCGACGCGGCGCCGCCAGAGGAGTCCGGCTTCCGCGTGCCGCCGAACTGGCTGCAGTACCCGCATCCGTTCATCGACGGCTGCATCGAACCCGAACTGCTGCCGGCCGACGGCTGGCGCGAGGCGTTGCGGCTGGCCTTCTCCAAGCACGACCTGCTGCGCTGGGGCACGACGGGCGGCGATTCCGAGGACGCGCGCTTCGTCGACGAGCTGCGCACCAAGGTGCTGCCGGGCTGGGGACTGGACGCCGGGCCCGACGAGGTACTGGCGACGGTCTCGAGCCAGCAGGCGCTGCACCTGGTCATGGCCTCGCTCATCGAGCGCGGCACGTCCGTGGTCTGCGATTCCGGCATCGACGGCGACGCGCAGCGGCAGGCGCTCGCGCGCGGCGCGACCCTGGCGGCGCTGCGCTGGGAGGGAACGGGCGCGAAGCTGGCCGCGCCGATCGCGCGCGGCGCGGTGCTGCTGGTCGGCTCCCGGCGCGCCACGCCGGGCACGATCCGCACGCGCGAACGCGCCGCGGCGTTGTTGCAGGCCGCCGCGGACAGCCGCGCGACGATCATCGAGTGCGTGCCGGGCGCCGACCTGCTCGAGACGGAGCGCGAACCGGCCAGCCTGCGGAGCCTGGCGCGCGGCGCGCAGGTGGTCTCGGTCGGCGGCCTGGCGGCAGTCACCGCGCTCGGCACCGCGCCCGGGGTGGTGCACGCCGATGCACGCCTGATTGCGCGCATCCGCGCGCTGCGCCGCCACACCGGCGCGGAATTTCCCGGCGGCATGCAGCGCGCCTGGGCCTATTTCATCGGGCTCGGCCACTACGCCGGCGCGCTGGCGCGCGCCAACGTGCGCCTGCTCGAGCGGCGCACCGCGCTGCGCGACGCGCTGAACCACTACCTGCACCGCTTCGTGCGCATCGAGACGCGCCCGGGGTCGAGCGCCTACTGGATCAGCGGCGGCCCGCAATGGAACGCGCTGCACGTGGCGCGCGCCGCCGCCAACGGCGGCGTGCTGATCGAGCCGATCTCGGCGCCCGGGGAAACGGCGCAGTTCTGCATGGGCGTCACCAGCATCCGCACCGAGCGGATCCGCGCCGGCGTGCAGGAACTGGCGCGCATCGTGCGCGCCGATCCGCAGCTGGGATCGCGCACGCTGCGCGAAGAGACCGTCGCGCCGCTGGCGGGCGCGGCGCTGCAGCGCGCGCTGGCGGGCGCGACGC
>DATKLZ010000077.1:0-10720 GCA_035542135.1 Steroidobacteraceae bacterium
AGGCCGTCGCGACACTGCAGCCCGCCCGCCTGTCGTTCGGGCGCGGCAGGGCGTACGCGAACATCAACAATGGCGAGGAGTCGGGGTCGAAGAAATGGTTCGACGGAGCCGGCAGCTCCGACAAGACGCTCGATGTGTTGCGCGTGCAGGATCGCCAGGGGCGCCCCATCGCGCTGCTGCTCAACTATGCGACGCATGCGGAGGTGATGTACCGCAGCGTCACGCGCGAGGGCGGCTACGAAGTGTCGGGCGACCTGCCGGGCGCCACCTCGCGGCTGCTGGAGACCAATCCGGCGCTCGCGCCCGTCGTGCTGTTCACGAGCGCGGCGGAAGGCGACCAGCTCTCGCTGTTCAAGTCGCTCCAGCCGGATGACAAGGTGCCGGGCATGGATGCCGGCGCGAGTGGCTGGGCGCTGCTCGACCTGCAGGCGCGCCGCATAGCCTCCGCGGTCGTCGACGTGGTCGGCTCGATGCCCGAGCAGGGCAAGGCTCAGGCGCAGATCGCGGTGGCCAGCGGCGAGGCGAGCTGCCCGGGCGCGAAGCGCAGCCGCGATCCGGCCACCGGCGCAGTGAACGTCGTGGACGCGGCGGATGTCGCGATCCCGCTGCAGGTGTTCCGCATCGACGACTTCGCGCTCGCTGGCGTGGGCGCTGACGTGGCCAGCGACATCGGCGTGGCGATCAAGTCGCGATCGCCGCTGCCGCAGACGAGCGTGGTGACGATGACGGCCGGCGCCGTGGGCTACGTGCTGAACGATGCCGCCTATGCAAAGCCCGGCCACGGTGTGCTGGGTTCGCCGATCAAGCCGGGCTGCGCGCCCACGCTGTTGCCCGCGCGCGTGGCTGAACTGCTGGGGGCGGCGCGATGATGGCGGGCCTCGCCCGCCTGGCGGCCTGCGTTCAAGTCATGAACAGGGGTGACGGATCCATGCCCGCATTGAAATCCCGTTCCACTCGCGCGCTCGCGCTGCTCGCCGTCATCACGGCCTGCGCCGGCGCCACCACCGCGGCCGCCGCGCTCGATCCGGTCCGCTACCCGATGGCCGACCTCGCGGTGGTCAAGCCGGTGCGCGAGTGCGCTTCGCTGGCATCGGTCGATGTCTCGCGGCAGGTGGGTGCTGCCACGGTCGTGAAGTCGGCCGAGCCCGTCGACGACGGCAAGGTCGCTGCATACTGCCGCGTCAAGGTGGAAATCGAGCAGGGTTACGCGAAACTCCAGCTCAACCTGCCGCGTGCCGCATGGACGCAGCGCCTGCTGTTTGGCGGCGGGCCGCCCGCGCAGGTCGCGGCAGGCGAGATGCAGACCGACCAGTTCGCGACCGTGAGCTGGGAAGACCTGGGTCGCCGCAACCACGAGGACGTGTTCGCCGACAACGACCAGTACCGTATCAATTCAGCGTACCGCAGCGCGCACCTGCAGGTGCTGGCCGCGAAGGCCATCGTTGCCGCCTTCTACGGCCAGCCACAGAAGTTCTCGTACTACAACGCCTGCAGCTGGCCGGGCAGGGAGGGAATGGTGCTGGTGCAGCGCTATCCGGCGGACTTCGACGGGGTCGGGTCCGGTTGCCCGCCGATCAACTTCACGATCAACAACGGCCTGTTCGAGGCCTGGAACGTGCTGACGAACACGGGCCCCGATCGGCAGCCGATCATCACCGCGGACAAGCTGCCCATCCTGCACCAGCTCGCGCTCGCCCAATGCGATGCCGCCGATGGGGCAACGGACGGCATCATTTCCGATCCGTACGCCTGCCACTTGAACGTGAAGGCCGCGCAGTGCCGCGCGGGGCAGGATCCGGCAACCTGCCTCAGCGCCGCGCAGGTCCACGTCGCCGAGGAGCTCTACCGCGGCGCGCACGATGCGCAGGGCAATCGCCTGACGCCGGGCGGAGTGCTGCCGGGTTCCGAACTCGCATGGACCTCGACCATCGTGCCGGGTCCGCGCAATCCGACCGAGCCGCGCGAGCAGACGACGACCGCCATCCGCTCGCAGTTCAATTGGCCGGCGCTGCCGAAGACGTGGGAGCTTGGTGACCTCAGGTTCGATCGCGCGGCGTTCGAATCCGTGACCCGGCTGCATCCGCTGTGGGACGCGACCTACGTCGACCTCTCCGGCTTCGCGGCCGCCGGCCACAAGCTGATCCTGTGGCAGGCGCTCGGTGACACGAACGTGCTGCCCTCGCAGACCGTGCTGTACTACGAGGCGCTGCGCAAGGCGATGGGTGGCGCGAAGGCCGACCGCTTCGTTCGCTTCTATGCGCTGCCTGGCGTCTACCACTGCGGCGGTGGAGATGGGCCGGTCATCACGGACCTGCTGCCGGCACTGATGGCTTGGGTCGAACGCGGCGTCGCCCCCGGCGCGCTGGCCGGCGCGCATGTGCCGCGTCGCCCGGGGCCGATGCAGGGCGCGGGCGATCCGAATGCCGCGCCGGCGGCGCCGGACCTCACGCGTCCGATCTACCCGTGGCCATTCGTCGCGAAGTACGTCGGCAAGGGCAGCGTGAGGGACGCCGCGAACTTCGTGCCGGGTCCCGCGCGGCCGGCGCCGGCGACGCTGTCGCGCTGGCTTGGCGCTGCCTTCTACGAGAAGCAGCCGGTGCAATGGTGCACGGCTGCCACGAGCCTGCAATGCTCGCCATCGCCGTGATGCCAGCCCGCGCGCGCCCGCGCGCGTCGTGCGCGGGTTGTGTTGGCTGCAGGAAGCCCGGTTGAACCGAACGGTCCATCGGCTCCTGGCCATTGTCGCCGTGCTGGCGATGCTGTGGCTCGGCATCACCGGCATCGGGATGCAGGGCATCGACCTCGCCGCGGAAGCCTCGCACCAGCCGATGTCGGATCCGACAGGGCTGTCCATCATCGAAGGGATGTATGGGCAGCCCGCGTTCGCCGTCGTGCAGGTGTCCGACTTCGCCGCCGAGCCGCTGCCGAGGGACCTCGATCTCGACGGCGCGATCGGCACGGTGTTGCAGGCGCATCGCGCAGCGCACCCGGGAGCGGTTGCTTCGGCCGCGGCCGTCGCTTCCGCGGATACGGGCGCCACAATCGACTTGATCGAGCTGCGCGTCGTCGATCACGTGCCGATCGGGCAGGTGATGGCCGGCGGCCAGCTCGAGGCCTTCGATGCGTTGCGCGGCACGCCCGTCGAGGCGCGTGCGCCGCGGATGATCCCGCAGGGGCGACGGCTCCCGCCATCGTTGCGGCAGCGACTGAAGACGCTGCATCGCTTCTGGGACCGCAGCGACACGCCCGGCGTCTATTTCGAAGTGGTGGTCGGCGTCGTGCTGTGGACGCTGCTGGTCACGGGCCTCGTGATGTACTTCAGGTTGCTGTCGGCGCGCCGGCGCACCAGGCGGCCGCAGTGGTTCTGGCTCGCCGGTGGTACCTGGCGCGGCCTGCATCGTTCGGTGTCCATCGTTGCCGCGCTGTTCCTGGTGTTCATGGCTTTCACCGGCACCTGGATCGGGGTCGAGAGCTCCTGGAGCGCGCTGTGGGGCCGGGGAGTCGCCGGCGCAGTGCGTCCCGCGGCGCCGACCCTCGACGCAGCCGAGGTTCCCGCGCTCGCCGCGAAGGTGATCGGGGCGGCGCGGGCCGCGCATCCCGCAGCCGTCATCAAGGTGTTCCGGCTGCGCGCATTCGGCGCAATGAAGCAGGGCGTGCTGGTCGATGACGGCCAGCCGCCGAACCAGTGGGTCTTCGACGCGACGAGCGGCGCGCCCGCGAGCCTGACCGAGCCGGCCTATCCGCGCACCAACTTCCCGTTCGGCGTGCAGGTGCACGAGGACATGAAGCACCTGCACTCCGGTGCGATGTTCGGAATCCCGACCCGCCTGATGAACCTGCTCGCGGGCCTCTCGCTCGTGTTCCTGTCCCTCTCCGGCATCGTCGTCTACGTCGACCTCTGGTGGAAGCGCAGGAAGAGCGGCCGTGGCCGGCTGCTGTGGGTGAAATAGGAGCATTCGCGCGATGCATGCAGGAACAGTCGCCGCGGCACTCATCGTCACGGCCTGCCCGGCGGTCGTCCACGCGGCGTTCCCGACGGCGACGATCACCAACGGCAAGCTGACGGCGACGCTGGCGCTGCCCGATGCGGAACAGGGCTACTACCGCGGCACGCGCTTTGACCATTCGGGCATCGTCACGAGCCTGGCATTCGCGGGCCACGAACTGATCACGCCGTGGTCGGAGATCAACGATCCGGACGTGGCGGACTACGAGTACCGCGGCGAGCAGATCGCCACCGGCATCAACACGACGATGGTCGGCGTGCCGGAGGAGTTCGGGTCCAGCACGCGCACCGCACAGGGCTTCGAGGAGGCCGCGCCCGGCGGCCACTTCCTGAAGATCGGCGTCGGCCTGCTGCGCCGTCCCGACGACAAACCCTACGATCACTACCGGCTCTACGACGTGCTGCAGGGCGGATGGCACGTGAGCCGCCGCCGCTCCGCGGTCAGCTTCCGGCAGCGGGTCGACGACGCGGCGTCCGGCTACGGTTACCTGTACACGAAGAAGGTGTCGCTGGTGCACGGAACGGCGCGGATGAGGATCGAGCACGTGCTGCGCAACACCGGCCGCAAGCCGATCAGCGGCTTCGTGTTCGACCACAACTTCACGCGCTGGGACCACCAGACGCCGGGTCCCGACTGGTCGATGCGCTTCGCGTTCGATCCGCAGCCGGTCGATCTGCCCGCCGACGCGCCCCTCGGCTTCGCGGGCCGCACCGCCACGTTCACGCGTGCACTGCAGGGCAGGGAGTCGATGCGCGTCGTGCTCAAGGGCTACCCCGGCGATCCTTCCGCGTACGACTTCCGCTTCGAGAACCGCAGGCTCGACCTCGGCCTGCGCGTCACCGCCGACCAGCCGCTGTGGCAACTGGTCATCTGGGGGAATCGCGCGGTGTTCGCGATCGAACCGTTCATCCACTACGACATTGCGCCGGGCGCGGAATACCGGTGGACCTACGACTACGACATCTACCAGCCTTGAGTGGCGAAGGAGTGACGATGCAAACGAAGACCCCCAAGGTGTCGGCCTGGCTGCCCTGGCTGGCAGCCGCTGCGCTGGTTGCCGTGCCGGACGCCCATGCCGCGGGAACCGCATTGCCCGGCGATCGCGGCCGACCGTTCGATGGCATTTTCCCGGTGGTGGCCGGCCCGCCGCGGCCGCGGGAAGCTCTGCACCTCGCCCCCGCGATCCCGCTGGAGCTGGCGGTGAAGGCGGCGCGCGCGGTCTCCGAAGCGTGTCCGCAGTACCCGCTCGGCGTCGCCGTGACCGACGCGGAGGGCGTTGCCAAGCTGATCTACGTACCGGACCGCAGCGAGTCGTGGCACGGCTATTCCGCCGTGCGCAAGGCCTACACGGCGGTGACCTTCGGCGCCGACTCCTCCGCCGTGATGCAGCGCACGCGCCAGGAGCCGGAGGTGGCGGCACGCGTCAAGTCCGATCCGAACCTGCAGGCGTTCTCCGGCGCGCTGCTGATCAGGTCGGGCGGAAAGGTCCTCGGTGCGATTGCCGTGAGCGGCGCGGAGCCCGGCGGCCATGACGAGGAGTGCGCGCGCGCCGGCATGGCGGTGATCTCGAAGGAACTGACAGCGAACGCCGGGATTTCGAGGTGAACCACACGCGTCGCGAGGTGGCGTGGGCGCTCGCTGCGGGCGCCGTCGTGGCGGCGGCAGGACGGGCCGCGCGTGCAGCCGATGGCGGCGAAGCGTCCCGGCCGGGCCCGTCGCATCGCAAGATGATCGTTCGTGCAGACGACATCGGACATTCCGTCGTCTGCAACATTGGCAGCTTCGAGGCCATTGACCACGGCGTCGTCACCTCGGCGGACGTCATGCTCGATTCTCCAGGCACCGAGGACGCGCTACAGCGGCTGCGGGCCTGCCCGTGGATATCCGTTGGCTGGCACATGCACATGTGGGGCGCGCCGGTGCTCGGTGCGGCGCGCGTGCCGACTCTGGTCGAGAAGGGCGGCGAATTCGACGGGCGTTTCCGCACCGATCTCGGGAGTGCCACCGACATCTCGCCGGACGAGGCACGTGCGGAACTGCGCGCGCAGCTCAAGCGCTGCGTGGAGATCCTCGGCCGCGTGCCGGACACGGGTGGCAGCGGCGATGTCACGACCGTCTGGGGTCGGGTTGTCCGCGAAGTCGTCGACGAAGCGGGTATCGCGTACAACTTCTCTGGCAACCGCCCGGCGATCGCCGGCTACTATCAGCACATCCAGGCGGCGAAGGACGCCGGGGAGGAATGGGCGAAGTTCTATTCGGCAACGCAGCCGCCGCTCACGCAGGCCGATCCGAAATGGGTCGATCGCAAGATCTATGCTGCCGCCGAGACGAGCGCGTACGCCGACCTGCTGACGGATTCAATCACCCGGGTGGAGACGGACTATGACCCGGTGCTGTTCTACACGCAGGATCGCGCCGGGATCCTGAAGACGCCCATGGACTGGATCACGTGGCAGGCATGGCACCCGGGCTACGTCGACTATTACGTCTATCGCCTCGGCGAGCGCGCCAATCGCGCGCGTGCGCGCCAGTTCGTGGTCGGACGCACCCAGGACGTGGCCGCGCTGTGCGATGCGCGGCTGAAGGCCTGGATCCGCAACAACCGCATCGAGCTCGTCAACCAGCGCGATGCCCTGTACGGGACGCGCGAGTACCAGAACCACCTCGCCGCGATCGGGAGCGATCTCGCCATCGCATGAGGATTTCGCTGGCGGGCGCGGCGTGTCGAGCACGCCTGGCCGGTCAGCGTAGGACGAAAGCCACCGCGCACGCGTCGGGCACGCTCACGGAGTGGTGCGCGGCGCTGAGCAGGCCGCTGCGCGGATCGACGGCGAGGACATCCACCGTGCCCGAGGCGTTGTTGGCCACGAGCATCCAGCGGCCGCGCGGGTCGAGCGCGAAGGCCCACGGCTGCAGGCCCTGCGAGCTGATCCGCTGCTTCTCCTCCAGCGCGCCGCTGCGCGGATCGACCGCGTAGGTGACGATGCTGTTCTGGTCGCCGCGCAAGGCCACGTACAGGAAGCGGCCATCCGGCGAGAATGCGATCTCCGAGGTGCTGCGGCTGTTGCCCGCATAGCCGTCTGGATACGCGGATCGCTTCGCGACGAAGCGCAGCCGGCCGGCCCCGGCGTCCCAGGCATAGGTCCACACTTCCGCGCCGAGTTCCGTGTTGACGTACAGGAACCGGCCGTTCGGATGGAACGCCATGTGGCGCGGCCCGGAACCGGGCGCCAGCGTCTCGAAGGCCGGATCTGCCGCGGCCAGCGCGCGCGACTTCGGGTCGAACCGGTAGACGAAGATGCGGTCGGCGCCGAGGTCGCTCGAGAGCAGGAAGCGACCGGACGGATCGAGTACCACGCCGTGCGCGTGGGGCGAGGCCTGGCGCGGGTGGGGCCCCGTGCCGTAGTCCTTCTCCACCGCCGCGACTTCGCCGACCCGGCCGTCGGCCAGCAGCGGCGCGGCGGTGACCTCGCCGCCACCGTACGAGGCGCCGAAGATCGTGGACGAGCGGGCGTCGAGGTACAGCTGCGTGGTGTCGTGGCCGCCGCTGGGCACCTGCGCGAGCGGCTCGAGCCGACCCGTTCCCGCGTCGATACTGAATGCGTAGAGGTTCGATGCATTGTCCTTCGCGCCGGCGGGCTTGCCCACCGAGTAGAGGACAGGCAGCGCGGGATGCAGCACCAGCCACGATGCCCCGCGCAGTTCCGCCGCGAGGCTTGGCGTGGACAGTTGGCCACTCTTGCGATCGAGCCTCGCGGACCAGATGCCGGCGGCGGGGGCGGGGGCGGTCGCGGCCGCCGCTGTACCGCGGGTGCCGATGTACACCTGCGCGCCGCCCTGCGTGGCGCAGCCGGCTGCGGCCAGCGCGACGATCAGGCAGGGGATGATGGCCTTGGCTTCCATGTGAGCGTGCTCCGCGTCAGTCGTTCCGGCAATTCGGCGGGTGCGTGCCGCGCGCCGCTGCCGCCCCGCGTCGCCAGTGTCGCGCTGCCCCTGCGCCCCGGCCATTCAATATGCGCCAGCCGGGATTGGAATGTCGCGGCAGGCCTTTTTCTCGGGCGCCGCAGCGGGCAGGGTGGCATGGCTGGAAGCGGTTGGCGAGCATGCTGGATCGGACGGCGAGGGAGCATTCGATGGCGATACGGGGCGAGATGTTCGTGGGCGGAATGCCGGTCGTCGGGCCGGGCGAACCGTTCCGCGCCTTCGACCCCGCGCGACGCGTGGAGCTCGAGCCCGCGTTCGGCACGGCTTCGGCCGCGCAGGTGGACCAGGCGTGTGCGCTGGCGCAGGCCGCGGCGGCGGCCTATGGGGCCACCGCCCCCGAGCAGCGCGCCGTGTTCCTCGAGCGCATCGCCGCGCGGCTCGAAGCCGGGGCGGAGCAGATCGTCGGGCGCGCCAAGGAAGAGACGGGCCTGCCGGAGCCGCGTGTCCGGGGCGAACTCGCCCGGACCTGCGGGCAGCTGCGGCTGTTCGCTCGCGTCGCGCGTGATGGCGCCTGGCTCGACGCGCGCATCGATCATGCGCAGCCGGCCCGCACGCCGCCACGGCCGGACATCCGGCTCGTCAACCAACCGGTCGGCCCCGTCGCCGTGTTCGGCGCAAGCAATTTTCCGCTGGCCTTCTCCGTCGCCGGTGGCGATACCGCGTCGGCCTTCGCCGCCGGCTGCCCGGTCATCGTCAAGGCCCATCACGCGCATCCGGGCACGTCCGAACTTGCAGGCCGCGCGATCGTCGAGGCCGTCGCCGAATGCGGCCTGCCGCCGGGCACCTTCGCGTTGCTGTTCGGCAGCGGCGTGCAGACCGGGTGTGCGCTGGTCGCCGACCCGCGCGTGATGGCCGTGGGCTTCACCGGTTCGCGCCGCGGCGGCACCGCGCTGATGGCGATCGCGCAGGCGCGGCGGCAGCCGATTCCCGTGTACGCGGAGATGAGTTCCATCAATCCGGTCCTGCTGCTGCCGGGGGCGCTGGCGGAGCGCGGCGCCGCCATCGGCAGCGCCTTTGCCGCTTCGCTGACGCTCGGTGCCGGCCAGTTCTGCACCAACCCCGGCCTGCTGCTCGCGCTCGACGGCCCCGGGCTCGGCGCGTTCCTCGAGGGCACGCGCGCCGCACTCGCCTCCATCGCGCCGGCGACGATGCTCACGCCCGGCATCCACGAGGCCTACTGCCGGGGCGTCGCGGCGCTGGCGGCGAATCCGCGCGTCAAGAGCGGCGCGCAGGGACCGACGGGCGCCGGGCTCGTCAGCGAAGCGCACGTCTTCGAGACCTCCGCGAGCGACTTTCTTGCCGATCCGCGCCTGTCCGAGGAGGTGTTCGGTGCGACGGCGCTGCTCGTGCGCTGTGCCGGCGCGGAGCAACTGCTTGCCGTCGTCGATGCGCTGGACGGGCAGCTGACCGCCGCCGTCCATGCCGCGAGCTCCGACATGGCGCTGGCGGCCACCGTGCTGCCCCGGCTCGAACGGCGGGTCGGACGCGTCATCTTCAACGGCTTCGGCACGGGCGTCGAAGTGTGCGATGCGATGGTGCATGGCGGTCCGTATCCGGCGACGAGCGACGGCCGTTCGACCTCGGTCGGTTCGCTCGCGATCATGCGCTTCGTCCGGCCGGTCAGCTACCAGGACGTGCCGGCGGAGCTGCTGCCGCCGCCGCTGCGCGAGGAGAACCCATGGCGACTGCCGAGGCGCGTCGACGGCGTGCGCGCCTGAACGCCATGGCCGCCCTTCGATACAGGAGAACGACACAGTGACCGCCAAGCTACGCCTGAAGATCGCGGTTGCGGAGCATCCACACACGTCGGCGATCCGCAGTGGCGCGATCCCGATCGAAGGCGTGGATCCCGAGATCGTCACCGTGAAGCCGCAGATCGGCGCCTTCCGCCGCATGGTGCGCGACGTCGAATTCGACGTCTGCGAGATCGCGCCGACCACCTACATCATCGCGAGGGCCTACGGATCGCCATTCAAGGCGCTGCCGATCTTCGTCGTGCGGCGCTTCCACCACGGCGGGCTGCTGGTGCGGCCGGACGCGAACATCCGCCACCCGAAGGACCTCGAGGGCAAGAAGGTGGGCGTGCGCGCCTATTCCGTCACCACCGGCGTGTGGACGCGCCAGGTCCTGATGGACGAATTCGGAGTGGACAACTCCAGGATCACCTGGGTCGTCGACGACGAGGAGCACGTGACGCAGCTGAAGCTGCCGCCGAACGTGGTCCATGCGCCGGCCGGGCGCTCGCTCGCCGACATGATGGCCGCCGGGGAGATCTCCGCGGGCTTCGCCGCCGCGGCCGGCATCGGGCGAACCGGCAACCCGACCGGCGGCTGGCAGGAGGTCGAGGCCGACTACCCCGACCTGTTCCCGGATGCCGCGCAGCTCGAGGCGGAGTACTTCGCACGCACGCGCATCTATCCGATGCACGGCACGATCGTCGTGAAGGATTCGGTGCTGGCCGAGCATCCGTGGGTGGCGCGCTCGCTGTTCGATGCCTTCCAGAAGGCCAAGGAACAGTGGCTGGACAGCTTCAATCCGGCGGCCGCGACCTCGGCCTCCGACAAGAAGTACGCGGAGTACCAGAAGATCGTCGGCCGCGACGTGCTGCCCTACGGCATGAAGGCCAATATCAAGACCCTCGATGCGCTGCGGGACACGGCGTTCAAGCAGGGCCTGACGCCGGTGCAGCTGCCGGTTGAGAAGCTGTTCGTCGATCCGGAAGCCACCTG
>DATKLZ010000078.1:0-2972 GCA_035542135.1 Steroidobacteraceae bacterium
GCTGGTGTCGAAGAGCCTGCTGATGTCGCTGGCGACCCGACTGTACGTCGACAGCACCTTCAAGGCGGTGCGCACCAGCGTCGTGCTGGCCGGCGGCGGCGAATTCGGCGTCGCGCTGCTGACGATCCTCGTGCCCGAGCCACAGCTGGTGCCGGCGCGAGTCAGCCAGCCGCTGCTGGCGGCGCTGGTGGTCAGCATGGTCCTGAGCCCGCTGCTGATCCGCTACAACCGCCGCATCGCGCGCGCGTTGCTGGGCGAGCGCGGGCCGCCCGGCACGGCGATGGAACGCGAGGCGGCGGCCGCCGGCGAGGTCGCGCGCCGCGAGCACGTGATCCTGTGCGGCTTCGGGCGCGTCGGCCAGAACATCGCCCGCGTGCTGGAATCGCAGGGTTTCGAGTACCTGGCCATCGACCTGGATCCGGCGCGCATCCGGCGCGCGCGCGAGGCCGGTGATGCCGTGTTGTTCGGTGACAGCGCCGACGAGGAACTGCTGCGGCTGGCGGGCATCGACGCCGCCAGCGCCGTGATCGTCACGTTCGCGAATCCGGCCGTGTCGGTGGGCATCGTGCGCGCCGTGCGGCGCCTGCGCGCCGACGTGCCGGTGCTGGTGCGCACGCAGGATGATGCCGGCCTGTCCGAGCTCACCGCGGCCGGCGTGACCGATGTCGTGCCCGAGACCTTCGAGGCCAGCCTGATGCTCGTCTCGCAGGTGCTGCTGCTGCTGAACCTGCCGCCGGCCCGCGTGTTGCGCATGATCAGTGGCATCCGCGCCAGCCGCTACGCGACGCTGCGCACGATCTTCCGGCACGAAGGGGCGCAGGTCGTCGACGAGAGCCACGCGTTCCGCGAGGAGTTGCGCACGATCGTGCTGCCGCCGGCCTCGTGGGCGGTGGGGCGGAAGATCGACGAGGTGCGCGCGCGCGGCGCCGACGTGACGTTCACGGCCGTGCGGCGCCACGGCATCACGGGCCGCGAGCCCGCCGGCGACACCGAGCTGCGCGATGGCGACGTGGTGGTGATCCTCGGCACGCCCGAGGCGCTCGAGCACGCCGAGGCGGTGCTGCTGGCCGGGTAGGCCCGGCCGATCCGTGAGTGAGTGAGCGGGCAGCGCCCGGCGCGGCGATGCGGGTACAATGCGCGCCCCGCCAGGGCCCAGTTCCATGAATCGCGACGACATCCATTTTCCGCCCCACCACCGGCCGCTGCGCGAGGACGTCCACACGCTCGGCGAGATCGTCGGCAGCGTGCTGCGGGAGCAGGGGGGCGAGGAGCTGTACGAGCTCGCCGAGGGTGACCGGCAGGCCGCCATCCGCCGCCGTGCGGCCGCCCCGGGCGGCGCGACGCTTGCGGCCACCGGGGAATTGCGCGCGCGCATCGAAGGCCGCAGCCCGGCGCTGGCCCGCGAGGTGCTGCGCGCCTTCGCCGCCTATTTCCAGCTGGCCAACGTCGCGGAGAAGGTGCACCGCATCCGGCGCCGGCGCGAATACTTCCTCGCCGACAGCGACCGGCCGCAGCCGCGCGGCGTCGTCGATACGCTCGCGGAGCTCAAGGCGCAGGGCCTGGGCCTCGGGGAGGTGCTGCGCCTGCTGCGCGAGCTGCGCATCGAGCCGGTGCTGATCGCGCATCCGACCGAGTCGGCGCGCCGCACCGGGCTGCGCCGCCAGCAGCACATCGCCGACCTGCTGCTCGAACGCAGCAATCCGCTGCTGGCGCCGCAGGAACGGCAGGCGCTGCTGGCGCGGATCCGCGCCGACGTGACGCTCGACTGGCAGACCGCCGAGCACCCGCGCGAACGACTCACGGTCGCCGACGAGCGCGAGCACGCGGTGTTCTACCTCGCCGAAGTGCTCTATCGCATCGTGCCGGTGTTCTACGAGGAAATCGCCGCCGCGCTCGCGCGGCTGTACGGGGCCGATGCGGAAACGCTCGAACTGCCGCTGCTGGTGCGCTTCGGCACCTGGGTCGGTGGCGACATGGACGGCGCGGCCGACGTGCACGCCAAGAGCATCCGCGAGACGCTGGCGCGGCAGCAGCAGGTCATCATCAACAACTACCACGCCGAGTGCCAGTCGCTGGCGCAGCAGCTCTCGCAGAGCGCCGCGCGCATCGCGGTCAGCGCGGCGCTGACGCGCCGCATCGGCGAATACCGCACGCTGCTGCCCGGCGCGGCCGGCATGGCGCCCGCCCGCCACGATGCGATGCCGTACCGCACCTTCTTCGGCCAGGTGGCCGAGCGCCTGCGCAATACGCTCGAGGGACGGCCGAACGGCTACGAGCGGCCGGCGCAGTTCCGCGGCGACGTGGCGCTCGTGGCCGAGAGCCTGCGCGCCAATCGCGGCGCGCACGCCGGACTGTTCCTGGTGCGCCGGCTGCTCGCGCGCATCGACACCTTCGGCTTCCACCTGGCGACGCTCGACCTGCGGCAGCACGCCGACGTGCACCACGCGGTCATCGCGCAGGGGCTCGCCGATCCGCACTGGCACGAACGCAGCGCCGCGGAGCAGCACGCCCGCCTGGTCGACGTGCTGGTCAAGGACGCCGGCCCGATCCAGTCGTTCGATGCCGTCGGCAAGCGCACGCTGGCGGTGTTCGAGGCGATGATGCAGGGCCGGCATCGCTACGGCCCGGACGCGGTCGGGCTGTACATCGTCAGCGCCGCGGCCACGGCGGCCGACGTGCTGGCGCCGCTGGTGCTGGCGCACTGGGCCGGGGCGCGCGATCGGCGCAGCGGCGCCGCCGCGATCGACGTCGCGCCGCAGTTCGATTCGGTCGCGACGCTCGAGGGGTGCGGTGCGGTGATGCGCGAGTTGCTCGCCGACCAGGTCTACCAGCGCCACCTGGCCGCGCACGGGCGCCTGCAGACGGTGCTGATCGGCTACTCCGAGAGCAACCGCGAGAGCGGCATCGTCGCCTCGCGCCTGGCCGCGTACCAGGCACAGCGCAACCTGACCGCGGCGCTCGATCGGGCCGAC
>DATKLZ010000079.1:0-17994 GCA_035542135.1 Steroidobacteraceae bacterium
TTCGAGCGTCGCGGACGCCGCGTGCTTCGCGCGCGTGGCGGCGATCATCGAATCGCAGCCCGGCCCGCGGCTCGCGGTGGTGCTGTCGGCCTGCCGCGGCGTGACCGACGCGCTGCTGCAGCTGGTGGCGCTGGCCGAGAAGCAGGATGACGCATGGCGCGCGCAGCTCGCGGCGCTGCGCAAGCGCCACGCCGACCTGGCCGGCGAGCTGCTGCCCGCCGCGGCCGCGGCGGAATACGTCGCCGAGTTCGATCGCGACGGGGCCGATCTCGATGGCGTGCTGCGCGCGACGCAGGTCATGCGCACGGCGGGCCAGCACATCCGCGACAAGGTGTCGGGGTACGGCGAGATCTGGTCGACACGGCTGTTCTGGCGCTACCTGCAGCGACGCGGCAAGCGCGCGGGGCCGCAATGGATCGATGCGCGCGCCTGCGTCGTGGCCGAGTGGGGGCCGCTCGGTCCATCCATCCAGTGGGAGACCTCGACCGCGCGGCTGCGCTCGCTGCTGCAGGCCGATGCGGCGACGCTGGTCATCACCGGCTACATCGCCAGCGACGCGGCGGGCATCCAGACGACGCTCGGGCGCAACGGCAGCGATTTCTCCGCCTCGATCTTCGGCGCGCTGCTGGCGGCGCGCGAGATCCACATCTGGACCGACGTCGACGGCGTGCTGTCGGCCGATCCGCGGCGCGTGCCGGATGCGCAGATCATCAGCGCGCTGTCGTACAACGAGGCGATGGAGCTGGCCTATTTCGGCGCCAAGGTGATCCACCCGCAGACGATGGCGCCGGCGGTGGCGCACGACATCCCGATCTGGATCCGCAATACCTTCGCGCCGCAGAAGCCCGGCACGCTGATCTGCGCGCAACCGGACTCGACGCAGCCGGTCAAGGGCATCACCAGCATCGAGGACGTCGCGCTCGTGAACCTCGAGGGCGCCGGCATGATCGGCGTGCCGGGCACGGCGCACCGGCTGTTCGGCGCGCTGCGCGAGGAGAACATCTCCGTCATCCTGATCTCGCAGGCGAGTTCCGAGCATTCGATCTGCTGCGCGATCCCGGCGGCGCAGGCGGCGCGCGCCATGACGGTGCTCGAGCGGGCGTTCGCGCGCGAGCTGGCGGACGGGCAGATCCAGAGCGTCGATGTCAGCGATTCGTTCGCGATCCTCGCCGTGGTGGGCGACGGCATGGCGGGCATGCCGGGCGTCGCGGGCAAGTTGTTCGGCGCGCTCGGTGCCGCGAACGTCAACGTGCGCGCGATCGCGCAGGGCGCCTCGGAGCGCAACATCTCGGTGGTCGTCGCCGGCAACCAGGCGACGCGCGCGCTGCGCGCCGTGCACGCCGGCTTCTACCTGTCGCCGGACACGCTGTCGATCGGGGTCATCGGGCCGGGCACGGTCGGCAAGGTGCTGCTCGACCAGATCGCCAGCCAGCACGAGCGGCTCGAGCGCGAATTCAACATCGACCTGCGCGTGCGCGGCATCATGAGCTCGAAATCGATGACGCTGGCCGAGCAGGACATCCCGCTCGCGCGCTGGCGCGAGGCGATCGGCGAGGGCGCGGTCGCGGCGGACTACGCGAAGTTCTTCGCGCACCTCAAGGTCGATCACCTGCCGCACACCGTGATCATCGACTGTACCGCCAGCCAGGACACGGCGGGCCGCTACCGCGAGTGGCTGGCCGCGGGCGTGCACGTGATCACGCCGAACAAGAAGGCGAACAGCGGGCCGCTGGCGTACTACGAATCGCTGAAGGCCGCGCGCCGGCAGAGCGGGGCGCATTACCTGTACGAGGCGACCGTCGGCGCGGGCCTGCCGGTCATCCAGACGGTGCGCGACCTGCGCGAGACCGGCGACGACATCGCCAGCATCGAGGGCATCTTCTCCGGCACGCTGGCCTACCTGTTCAACGTGTACGACGGCACGACGCCGTACTCGTCGATCGTGCGCGACGCGCAGCAGCGCGGCTACACCGAGCCCGATCCGCGCGATGACCTGTCGGGCACCGACGTGGCGCGCAAGCTCATCATCCTCGCGCGCGAGATGGGGCTGAAGCTCGAGCTCGGCGACGTGCGCGTGGAGAGCCTGGTGCCGGACGATCTCGCCGGCGGCACGCGCGAGGAATTCCTGGCGCAATTGCCGCGCTACGATGCGCAGATGGCGCAGCGCTACCACGCGGCGAAGGCGCGCGGCAACGTGCTGCGCTACGTCGGGCGCGTGACGGCGGCCGGCGAGGCGACGGTCGGGCTGGTCGAGCTGCCGACCAGGCACGCCTTCGCAAACATCGCGCTGACCGACAACGTCGTGCGTTATTCCACTTCACGTTATTGCGATAACCCACTGATAGTGCAGGGTCCTGGAGCCGGCCCCGCGGTCACGGCCGGGGGCGTGTTCGCCGACCTGCTGCGGCTCGCGACCTTCCTGGGGGCGCGGCTGTGAGCGCCGCGCAGGCGCCGCGGGAGCACGCGCGTGCGTTCGCGCCGGCCTCGGTCGGCAACGTGGCGATCGGGTTCGACATCCTCGGTTTTTCGGTCGGCGCGCTCGGCGATCACGCCACGGTGCGGCGCACGCCGAAGCCGGGCGTGCAGATCACCGCGGTGCGCGGCATCGCCGGCGACCTGCCGCTCGAGCCGGCGAACAACACGGCCGGCCGCGCGCTGCAGGCGATGGGCGAGGCGCTGGCGCTGCCGTTCGGCCTGCAGCTCGAGCTCGACAAGGGCATTCCGCTCGCCTCCGGGCTCGGCGGCTCGGCGGCCTCGGCGGTCGCGGCGGTGGTGGCCGCCAACGCGCTGCTGCCCGAACCCTGCACGCCGCTGCAGCTGCTGAAGTTCGCGATGCAGGGCGAGCAGGTCGCGAGTGGATCGCTCCACGTCGACAACATCGCGCCGTCATTGTTCGGCGGGCTGGTGCTGACCGTGGGCATCGATCATCCGCGCGTCAAGCAGATCCCGGTGCCGGCGAACGTGCGCGCCGTGGTCGTGCATCCGCACATGTTCCTGTCGACGCGCGAGGCGCGCGCGATCCTGCGCGGCAGCGTGCCAATGAAGGATTTCGTCTGGCAGACGGCGAACCTCGCCGGCTTCATCTCCGGCTGCTACACGAACGACCTCGACATGCTGCGCGAGTCGTTCGAAGACGTCGTCATCGAGCCGCAGCGCGCGGCGCTGATCCCCGGGTTCGCCGCGGTGCGGCGCGCGGCAATGTCGGCCGGCGCGCTCGGTTGCTCGATCTCGGGCGCCGGGCCGACCGTGTTCGCGTGGTGCGTCGAGAGCCACGTGCTGGCGGTGCGCGAGGCGCTGGTGGTGGAGTTCTCGCACCACGGCCTCGAGTGCGATCACTGGACGACGGCGCTCGAGCCGGTCGGCGCGCGGGTGGTGGACTGATGCAATTCGCCAGCACGCGCGATGCGCAACAGCGGGTCGGGTTCAGCGAGGCGCTGGCGCGCGGGCTTGCCAGCGGCGGCGGGCTGTACGTGCCGCTCGAGTGGCCCGCTGCCGCCGTGGCGGCGGTGAAGCCGGGCGATGCGCTGGCGCGGCAGGCGGGCGGATTCCTCGCCCCGTTCGCGCAGGGCGACCGGCTGGCCGACGATCTGCCCGCGGTCTGCGCCGAGGCCTTCGATTTCCCGGCGCCGCTCGTGCCGCTCGACGGCGAGCGCCTGGGCGTGCTCGAACTGTTCCATGGCCCGACGGCCGCGTTCAAGGATTTCGGCGCGCGCTTCCTCGCCGCCGCGCTCTCGCGCCTGCGGCGCGGCGCGGCGCGGACGCTCACGATCCTGGTGGCCACATCCGGCGATACCGGCGGCGCCGTGGCGGCGGCGTTCCACCGCCAGCCGGGCATCGAGGTGGTCGTGCTGTTCCCGAAGGGGCAGGTGTCGCCGACGCAGCAGCAGCAGTTGACCTGCTGGGGCGAGAACGTGCGGAGCCTCGCGGTGCGCGGCAGCTTCGATGACTGCCAGCGCCTGGTGAAGCAGGCGTTCCTCGATCCCGCGCTGGCCGCGCAGTGGGATCTGTCATCCGCCAACAGCATCAACCTCGGGCGCCTGCTGCCGCAGGCCGTGTACTACGCCGCCACCAGCGTGGCGCTGCATGCGCGCACCGGCGCGCCCGCCTCGTTCATCATCCCGAGCGGCAACCTCGGCAACGCCACGGCCTGCGTGTGGGCGCGGCGGCTCGGCGCGCCGATCGCGGAGATCGTGCTGGCGCACAACGCGAACCGCACCGTGCCCGATTACCTGGACGAGGGCGTGCTGCGCATCCGCGCCAGCGTCGCCACGCTCGCTTCGGCGATGGACGTGGGCAATCCCAGCAACCTCGAGCGGCTCACGGCGCTGTACCCGGATGCGGCTGCGCTGCGCCTCGCGCTGAGCGCCGTGTCGGTCGACGATGGCGCGATCCGCGCGCGCATCCGCGCCGACCATGAGCGCTTCGGCGCGCTGTGGTGCCCGCACACCGCGGTGGCGGCCGAGGCCTTTGCGCGGCTCGATGCCGCGCGCCGCCACGCCGGCCACTGGGTGCTGGTCGCGACCGCGCATCCGGCCAAGTTCCGAGAGATCGTCGAGCCGCTGGTCGGCCGGCCGGTGCCCGTGCCCGAGTCGCTGGAACGGCTGTTCCGCCGTCCCTCGCGATTCAGCGAAATCGACGCCACGCTCGATGCGTTGCGCGGGTCCATGGCGGAGCGGGCGGCATGAACGGACTGCAGCCAGTGCTCGAGGCGTTGCGCAGCCTGGACGTGCGCACCTGGGTGAGCATCGGCGCCGCGGTGGTGCTGATCGCGGGCCTCCTGCTGCTGTGGCGCTGGTATCGCCGGCGGCGCGCGGCCGCCCTGCGGCTGGCGCTGGTGACCGGCGGCGCGTTCGAATTCCAGCGCGACGTGCTGGTGCCCGATGGCCAGGGCGCCTCGCTCCACATCGATTTCCTGCTGCTGACCGCGCGCGGCTGCGTCGTCATCGACCTGCGCGACATCGCCGGCAACATCTTTGGCGGCGACCAGATGACCGAGTGGACCGTCATGCACCGCGACCAGCGCTACACCTTCGCGAACCCGCAGACCGGGCTGTACGACCGCATCGCCGCCGTGCGCGCGCTCATCGCCGAACTGCCGGTCGAGGGCCGCGTCGTGTTCGCGCCGCGCGGACGCTTCCCGAAGGGACTGCCGCGCCACACGCTGATGCTCTCCTCGCTCGGCGCCGAATTCCCGCCGGCCGAGCGCGCGCAGTCGGGCAGCCTGCCCGAGGCCTGGCGCGCCGATTGGGCGCGCATCGTCGCATCGTGCAAGCCCAGCAGCCTGGTGGCGCCGAAGGCGGCGATCTAGCGCGCTGGCGCCGCGCCCGCGGGCGGCGGCAGGCCGAACAGGCGCCGCGCGGCCGCGCTGGTGTGGGCCGCGCATTCCTCCGGCGATTCACCGCGCAGGCGTGCCACGGTCGCGGCAATGTGCGCGAGGAAGGCCGGCTCGTTGCGGCGCGAAGGCGGCCGAGGCTGCAGGTCGCGCGGCAGCAGGTAGGGGCCGTCGGTCTCGAGCAGCAAGCGTCCGGCCGGTATGTGCCGCACCAGCTGCTGCAGGTGCAGGCCGCGCCGCTCGTCGCAGATCCAGCCGGTGATGCCGATGTGCAGGCCGAGTTCGAGGTAGGTGGTGAGTTCGGCCTCGCCGCCGGTGAAGCAATGCGCGACGCCGTGGAGCGCCCCGCGGCCCAGCGCGCCGGCGTGCTCGCGCAGCGCCGCCGTGAAATCGGCGTGCGCGTCGCGCTGGTGCAGGAACAGCGGCTTGCCGCAGTCGGCGGCCGCGCCGAGCTGCAGCGCGAACGCAGCGCGTTGCGCCTCGCGCGGCGCGTAGTCGCGGAAATAATCGAGGCCGCATTCGCCGGCGGCGACGATGGCCGGTTCGGCCAGCAGGGCGCGCAGCGCCGGCAGGCATTCGGTCGTCATCTCCACGGCGTGATGCGGATGCACGCCGGCGGTCGCGTACAGCCGTCCCGGGCGCGCGCGCGCGAGCTCGAGCGCCGCGGCGCTCGAGTGCAGCGTGGCGCCGGTCACCACCAGCTGCGTCACGCCGGCGGCGTGGGCACGTTCGATCACCGCGGCGCGATCGTCCGCGTAGCTGTCGTGCGTGAGATTGATGCCGATGTCGACCAGGTCCATGGGCGCGCCAGTGTACACAGCGCGGTGGTGCGCGCACCCCTGATATGATGGACGGCAGCATGACGACCGCGGCCCTGCAGCAGCTGCCGCTCTGGAGCGACGGCGACACCGACGCCCGCTGGCACGTGCGCCGCAGCGGGCGGGCGCGCCGCCTCGGCGTGCGCATCTTCCGCGACGGCGGCGTCGAAATCGTCGCGCCCAACGGGGCCAGCGCGCGCCAGGTGAGCGCCTTCGTCGAACGCCACCGCGCGTGGATCGAGCGGCATCGCCAGCGCGCGCCGCGCGTCGAGCTGGCCTTCCCGCCGCAGCGCATCGAGCTGCCGGCGCTCGCCGAGAGCTGGCGTTGCGAGCTGCGCGCCGAGGCGGTGGCCGGCGCGCGCAGCGTGCGCGCCGTGCCCGGCGACGGCGGCGGCGTGCTGGAACTGGATGGCGCGGGCGACGATGCGGCGCTGCGCGAGGCGCTGCTCGATTGGCTGTGCGAGCGGGCACGGCTCACGCTGGCGCCGCGGCTCACCGAACGGGCGCAGGCGCTGGGCGTGCGTTACCAGCGGGTGCAGATCCGGCGCCAGCGCACGCGCTGGGGCAGCTGCTCGGCGCGCGGTACGGTGAGCCTGAACTGCTGCCTGCTGTTCCACCGGCCGGCCGTGGTCCGCTACCTGCTGGCGCACGAGCTCGCGCACCTCACGCACATGAACCATTCGGCGCGCTTCTGGAAGCTGGTCGAGCAATACGAACCGGACTGGCGCGCCTGCGATCGCGAGCTCTCGCGCGGGTGGAGCCAGGTGCCCGGGTGGGTGCTGCAGGCGCTGCGCGCCTGAGCCGGGCCGACCCCACGGAACTCAATTCAGGGAGCAGTCCAGTGAACGAATCGAAGCCACCCGGCGAACACGTCGGCAGCGTGGATTTGCGCGACGAGCCGGTGCACTGGAACCTGGGCGAGTCGCTCTCCTACGGCCAGTACCTGCGGCTCGACCTGCTGCTCGCCGCGCAGCGGCCGTTGACCAGCGAACACAACGAGATGCTCTTCATCATCGTCCACCAGGTCTCGGAGCTGTGGATGCGGCTGCTGCGCCACGAGCTGGTGGCGGTGATGGACTGCGTGCGCCGCGACGAACTGGATGCCTCGTTCAAGATGTTCAGCCGCATCGACCACGTGCAGGGCCAGCTGCTGGCCGTGTGGGACGTGCTGTCGACGATGACGCCGTTTGACTACGCGGCGTTCCGCAACGCGCTCGGGCGCTCGTCCGGATTCCAGTCACAGCAGTACCGGCTGATCGAGTTCCTGCTCGGCAACAAGCATGCCGACATGATCAGGGTGCACGCGCACGACGTGCCGGCGCACGAGGAGCTCGAGCACGCGCTGCGCGCGCCGAGCCTGTACGACGAGGTGCTGCGGCTCCTCTCGCGCCGCGGGCGCGACATCCCGCAGGAACTGCTGGCGCGCGATTTCTCGCAGCCCTACGAGGCGAGCAAGCAGGTGACCGCGGCCTGGCTCAGCGTGTACCTGAATGCCGAGAAGGACTGGGACCTGTACGAGCTCGGCGAGCACCTCGTCGACGTGGACCACCGCTTCCAGCTGTGGCGCTACCAGCACATGAAGACGGTCGAGCGCATCATCGGCTACAAGCCCGGCACCGGCGGCACGGCCGGCGTGGCCTACCTGGCCAAGGCGCTGCGGCTCAGGTTCTTTCCGGAGCTGTGGGAAGCGCGGAATTCGATGTAGCCGGCGCCGCAACGCGCGGCGCGGCGCGCGCCGCGGTGCGCCGCCATCGCCACAGGCGCCAGCCCAGCAGCACGGCGGCCAGCGCGGCGTAGACCAGCGGCTCGCGGATGTCCTTCTTGACCTGCCACCAGTAGTGCCACACGCCGAGCACGATGCAGGCGTAGACCAGGCGATGCAGGCTCTGCCAGCGGCGCCGCAGGCGGCGCATCCACCCGTTGGTCGAGGTGATCGCCAGCGCCAGCAGCATCAGCAGCGCGGCGAATCCGATCGTGATGTAGGGCCGCTTCACCAGGTCCCTGGCGATGGCGCTCCAGCTGAAGCCCTGGAAGGGGCCGACGTAGGTCAGGAAATGCAGCAGCGCGTAGGTGAACGCCCACACGCCCAGCATGCGCCGGAATCGCAGCAGCTGCGCGTTGCCGCTGAGCTGGCGGAGCGGTGACACGCACAGCGTGACCAGCAGCAGGTTGAGCGCGCTGTGGCCGAAAATGCCGAGCATGCGCCGCACCGGGTCGGCGCCCAGGCCGGGCACCGGCAGGTGCACGTTGAGCGTCAGGTTGGCAACGTCGGCCAGCACCCACGCGAGCGGCACGCCGCAGGCGAGGAACAGCAGCGGTTTGTAGAGAAACCGGTAGCGCCGGTCGGTGTGCGTGTCCATGGCGGGGGCGAAGCGCGCGGCGGTTCAGAAATTGCGCCGCAGGTCGAGGCCCTGGTACAGGCTTGCCACCTGTTCGGCATAGCCATTGAACATCAGGGTCGGATGGCGCGGGGCGAACAATCCGTCGCCGATGCGGCGCTCGGTGGCCTGGCTCCAGCGCGGATGGTCGACCTGCGGGTTCACGTTCGCGTAGAAGCCGTACTCGCCCGGCGAGGCAAGCGGCCAGGTCGTGAGCGGCTGCCGTTCGGTGAAGCGGATGCGCACGATCGACTTGCCGCTCTTGAATCCGTATTTCCACGGCAGGTGCACGCGCAGCGGCGCGCCGTTCTGGTTCGGCAGCTCGCGCCCGTACACGCCGACCACCATCAGCGCGAGCGGATGCATCGCCTCGTCGATCCGCAGGCCCTCGACGTACGGCCAGTCGAGCACCGCGCGGCGCTGCCCGGGCATCTGCTGCGGGTCGTGCAGCGTCGTGAATTCGACGTACTTCGCGCGCGAGGTCGGACGGAAGCGCCGGAGCAGGTCGCCGAGCGGAAAGCCGACCCACGGGATGACCATCGACCAGCCTTCGACACAGCGATGGCGGTAGATGCGCTCCTCGAGCGGATGCGCCTTCAGGATGTCTTCGAGGTGGAAGCTGCCGGTGACCTCGGCTTCACCCGCGATCGCCAGGTTCCAGGGCCGGGTTCGCAGCGACCCGGCGTTGGCGGCGGGATCGGATTTGTCGAGGCCGAACTCGTAGAAGTTGTTGTAGCCCGTGATCTCCTCGAAGGTGTTGGGCTTGTCGGCCACCACGTAGCGCGGATTGCGCGCGTAGCGCAGCGGCGCGGGCGCCGGGTCGGTATTGCCCGCGGCCGCCCGGCCCGACGCCGGAACCAGGCTGGCGCCGGCCAGGCCCAGCGCGCCGGCCAACAGCGCGCGGCGCATGTGGAAATAGCGCTCGGCGGTGATTTCAGAGGGTCGTATGGCGGTACGTGTGGGGTGTCGCATGTGCGGCCTCGCACTGCTATTTCGCCGTGCGCGGACACAGGTTACAGACCGCGGAACGCGGCGAAAGTGCCGGCGTCGCCGGGCGTCGACCAGCGCACCACGCGGATGGACGGCGTGTCCGCCACGGCTTCGGGCCGGCCGTTCACGTAGACGCCGGCCGTCACGAGCCGCAGGTGCTCCACGTCGGCCGGGCTGTTGCCGTAGGCCTGCGACAACCGTGGCTGCAATCGCGCGAGCAGCTCCCGCACGCAGCGCGTCTTCTCGGGGCCGCGCCGGTTCGGCGTGGCGAGCGCGCCATCGAGCGTGCCACCCGGGCGCCAGCGCAGTTCGGTGCACAGGCACTCATCGAACCCGAGCGCGCGCGCGATCATCGGCACGTACAGATCGGGGCTGGCCGACAGCAGCACGAGGTGCGCCTGGGCGCCGCGGAGCGTGGCAATCAATTCGAGCGGCTCGGCGTACAGGCCGGTGCGCAACAGCCGTTGCGTGAAGCGCGCGGCCCAGCGTTCGAGCGTCTCGCGCGGCAGGCCACCGAGCGTGATGCGGATGACGCTGCCCTTGAGCAGGCCGCGATCGCGCCCGCCGAACGCGTAGCGCAGCACCGGCCCGAGGCACATCGGCAGCCGCCACCAGCGCGAAGGATGGCGCAGCAGGTAGCCGCCGATGAACGGCCACAGCGTGTCGTGGCGCGTGATCGTGCCGTCGAGGTCGAAGATCGCCAATGTGCCGCCGGCCATTGGCCGAGCTCCGCTTCAGGCCGCCTTGCTGCCCGCGGCAAGCTGGCGCAGCACGTATTGCAGGATCCCGCCGTGCTGGAAGTACTCGCGCTCCTTGGGCGTGTCGATCCGCACACGCGCGACGAAGCGCTTGCTCGAGCCGTCGCTCCCCGTGGCCAAGACCGTGACCGTCCTGGCGTTGCCCTGGTCGAGCCCCTGGATGTCGAATGACTCGCGACCGGTCAGGCCGAGCGATTGCGCGTTGGCGCCGTCCGTGAACTGCAACGGCAGCACGCCCATGCCGATCAGGTTGGAGCGGTGGATGCGCTCGAAGCTCTCGGCGATCACCGCGCGCACGCCGAGCAGCATCGTGCCCTTGGCGGCCCAGTCACGCGAGGAGCCGGTGCCGTATTCCTTGCCGGCGAGGATGATCAGCGGTGTGCGCTCGGATTTGTAGCGCATCGCCGCGTCGTAGATGCTCAGCTGCTCGCCACTCGGCACGTGCACGGTGACGCCGCCCTCGGTGCCGGGCAACAACAGGTTGCGCAGCCGGATGTTGGCGAAGGTGCCGCGCATCATCACCTCGTGGTTGCCGCGGCGCGCGCCGTACTGGTTGAAATCGGCCGGCTGCACGCCCTGCGCCATCAGGTATTTCGCCGCCGGGCTGCTCTTGGCGATGTTGCCGGCCGGCGAGATGTGATCGGTGGTCACGGAATCGCCGAGCAGGGCGAGCGCGCGTGCGCCGCGGATTTCGCCGACCGGCGGCGGTTGCATCGTCATGCCGTCGAAATACGGCGGATTCTTCACGTACGTGGATCGGTCGTCCCAGGCGTAGACCTTGCCGGGGGCGACCCTGATCGCCTTCCAGCGCTCGTCGCCCTCGAACACGCCGCTGTAGCTGTGCCGGAACATTTCGGAGGTGATGTTCTGGTGCACGCAGTCGGCGACTTCCTGCGCCGCGGGCCATACATCGCGCAGGTACACGGGCTTGCCGCTCGTGCCGACGCCGAGCGGTTCGTTGTTCAGATCGATATTGAGCGAGCCGGCCAGCGCGTAGGCCACCACCAGCGGCGGGGAGGCGAGGAAATTCATGCGCACTTCCGGGTGCACGCGGCCATCGAAGTTGCGGTTGCCCGACAGCACCGAGCAGCCGATGACATCGCCGGCCTTCACCGCCGCCGAGATCTCGGGCTTCAGCGGCCCGGAGTTGCCGATGCACGTGGTGCAGCCGTAGCCGACCAGGTTGAAGCCGATGCCCGCGAGCTCGTCGAGGAGCCCGGCGCTGCGCAGGTAATCGGTGACCACGCGCGAGCCGGGAGCGAGGCTGGTCTTCACCCACGGGCGCGAGCTGATGCCAAGCTTGCGGGCATTGCGCGCCAGCAGCCCGGCGGCGATCAGCACGTAGGGGTTCGAGGTGTTGGTGCAGCTCGTGATCGCCGCGATCAGCACGGCACCGTCGTTGACCTCGAAGCTCTTGCCGCCGACCGTGGCGGAACCCTTGCCGGTGGCGCCGGGATTCTTCTTCGCGCGCTCCTCCGCCATCTTCTTGTGGTGCGCCTGGTAGGTGCCCTTCGCGACGCGCAGCGGCACGCGATCCTGCGGCCGGCTCGGGCCGGCGAGGCTCGGCTCGACAGTCGAAAGGTCGAGCTCGATGACCGCGGTGTAGTCGGCGGCCTTCGCGCCGTTGACGCGCCACAGTCCAGTGGTCTTTGCATACTGTTCGACCAGCGCAATCTGCTCGGGCGCTCGGCCCGAGAGCCTGAGGTAGCGGATCGTTTCCTCGTCGATCGGGAACAGCGCGCAGGTGCTGCCGAACTCGGGCGACATGTTGCCGATCGTGGCGCGGTCGGCGAGCGGCAGGTTGGCGAGCCCATCGCCGAAGAACTCGACGAACTTGTCGACGACGCCGTGCTTGCGCAGCATCTCGGTGACGGTGAGCACGAGGTCGGTCGCGGTGGCTCCAGGCGCCAGGCTGCCGTTCAGCTTGAATCCGATGACCTGCGGAATCAGCATCGTCACCGGTTGCCCGAGCATGGCGGCCTCGGCCTCGATGCCGCCCACGCCCCAGCCGAGCACGCCGAGGCCGTTGATCATCGTCGTGTGCGAGTCGGTGCCCACCACCGTGTCGGGATAGGCCTGGCGCGTGCCGCCGGCCTCGCTCCCGAACACGACGCGGCCGAGGAACTCGAGGTTCACCTGGTGCACGATGCCGGTGTTCGGCGGCACCACCTTGAAGTTGCGGAACGCGTTCTGGCCCCAGCGCAGGAAGGCGTAGCGCTCGCCGTTGCGTTCGAATTCGATGCGGTTGTTGTCGGCCAGCGCCTGCGGCGTGCCGTACTCGTCGACCTGCACCGAGTGGTCGATGACGAGTTCAGCCGGCGCCAGCGGATTGACCTTGTCGGCATCGCCCCCCAGCCTGGTGATCGCCTCGCGCATCGCGGCGAGGTCGACGACGCAGGGCACGCCGGTGAAATCCTGCATGATGACGCGCGCCGGCGTGAACGAGATCTCGTACGAGGGCTGCGCCTTCGGATCCCAGTTGATGATCGCCTCGATGTCGGCGCGCGTCACGTTGACGCCGTCTTCGAAGCGCAGCAGGTTCTCCAGCAGGATCTTCAGCGCGTACGGGAGCCGGGCCATGCGCTCGGGTCCGAGCGCGGCGAGATTGATGATCTGGTAGCTCTGGCCCGACACCGTGAGGGTCGAGCGCGCCTTGAAGCTATCGGTCATAGGGCCTCCGTATCGCTGCCGATCGACGCGACCGGCCGCAGCCGCACATTATAGAGTCTCTTCGATGACGCCGCCGCCCAGGCAACGATCGCCGTCATACAGCGCCGCGGTCTGTCCCGGCGTCGCCGCCCATTGCGGCTGGTCGAAGCGGATGTGTGCGCCGCCGTCGGACTGCGGCGTGACCAGCGCAGGCTGGTCGGGTTGGCGGTAACGGATCTTCACGGCGGCACGGAATGGCCCGGTGGGCGCTCGCGCGAGCCAGTTCATCGCGCCGGTGCGCAGCGCGCCCGCCGTGACCGTGTCGCGCTCGCGTGCCGCGACGACGATCAGCGCGTTGCGCTCGGTGTTCTTGCGCGCCACGTACCAGGGATCGCCGCTCGCGCCGCGCACGCCGCCGATCTCGAGCCCGCCGCGCTGTCCGAGCGTGTAGAAATGCAGGCCGCGATGCGTGCCGAGCCGCCGGCCGTCGGCCGTTTCGATCGGGCCGGGCTGTTCCGGCAGGTAGGCGGCGAGGAACTGCGCGAACGGCCGTTCGCCGATGAAGCAGATGCCGGTGCTGTCGGGCTTGTTGAACACCGGCAGTCCGGCGCGGCGCGCCCGGGCCCGCACGTCGCCCTTGGCCAGATCGCCGATCGGGAACAACACGTGCGCGAAACGCCCGCGCTCGACCCCGCAGAGGAAATAGGACTGGTCCTTGGCGGCGTCGGCCCCGCGCAGCAGCAGCGGACCGTCGTCGGCCGCGGCGAGCCGGGCGTAGTGGCCGGTCGCGAACCACCGCGCGCCGAGCCGCTGCGCGTAGTGCAGGCAGACGCCGAACTTGATCTCGCGGTTGCACAGCACGTCGGGATTCGGCGTGCGGCCGCGGCGGTACTCGTCGAGGAATTCGCTGAACACGCGCTCGCGGTACTCGGGCTCGAAGCTGACCCGGTGCAGCACGATGCCGAGCTCGCGCGCCACGCTGCGCGCGTCCTGGTAGTCCTGCGCGTTGCTGCAGTGGACGTCCTCGTCGTCCCAGTTGCTCATGTACAGTCCGTGCACCTCGTGCCCCGCTTCGATGAGCCGCAACGCGGCCACCGCGGAATCGACGCCGCCGGAGAGGCCAACCACGACGCGCTCTGTGCCTGCCGCTGCCATGCTCAGGATGACGCCTCGCCGATCGCCGTCAACGGCAGGCGCCGGCCGGCGAGGAAGTCGTCGATACAGCGCAGCACCAGCGGCGTGCGCAACGCCCGGGAGGGCTCCTGCAGTTGATCGCGCCGCAGCCAGTGCGTCGCGATGACCGGGGGATCGAGCCGGCGCGCGGGATCGTGCGCGCTGATGCGCCCGGTGAACGCGAAGCGCAGCGAACTGCGCTCGCGCGTGGGCGAGTGCCAGGTGTAGATGCCCAGCAGCCATTCGGGTTCGAAGCGCCAGGCGGTCTCCTCGAGCGTCTCGCGCACGACGGCGTCGATGAGAGTCTCGCCGTCCTCGACGCGGCCGGCCGGCTGGTTGAAGACACGCTGGCCGCGGATCTGCTCCTCGACGATCAGGAAGCGGTCGGCGTCGGCGATGATCGCGGCGACCGTGATGTCGGGCTTCCAGGTCATGGCTGCGAGTATATCCGCTGGCCATGGCGGCCACTGCGACGGCCGGCGCCAGGGGCGCGCCAGGGTTCGCGCGGGATGCGGCGCGCCCCGCGGGCGCTACTGCATGCGCGCCGCGCGGCGATGGTGCTGGTCGTGGCTGGCCAGCCAGGCGGCGTCGAATTCCTGCAGGTACTGGCGCGCGACCGGCGGGCTGTTCACGGCGGCGATGCCGTCCCAGCTGTCGGAGCGCATGCGGTAGACGATGCCGCGGTCATCCGAGATGCAGTACGAGGCCGTCAGGTGGTGGAACTGCGGCACGAGGATGCGCAGCTCGAGGTAACTGGTCAGGCGACGCGCCATCGACATGAAGCGGCTGCCCGAGCCCGTGTGGCGCGTGTGGTCGCGCAGCAGCACGCGCACCTTGGCGAAGCTGTGGCTGAGCACGAAGCGCTTGATGACCTCGATGACCTTCGGATCATCGTAGAGCTGCGGCTCGAGGTCGGGCGTGAAGATCGAGATCAGGCGTTGGCCCGTGGCAATGACCGCCGCGGTGGTCTGCCGCACTTCGGCGAGGCTGGTCAGCACCTGGAGTTCGTCGGCCGCCGGCATCGGCATCGCGAGGACGACCGGCTGCACCGGCCGCTCCGCGGCAGCGAGGCTTTCGAGCCAGGCTTCGGTCGTCGAGCGCTGCTTGTCGGACTTGGGCACGCCGTTTGCCTTAATTCACTGCGAATCGCCAAGGCATGGTATGGAGCGCGCGCGGTGGCGCGATCCGAACGGATCACGCTCCGCGGCGCGCGCAGTGTGACGGAGGCCACAGTTCGGGTCGCTGAGGGGCCGCCGGAGGGCCCCGGGAGGGCCCGCGGCGCGGTCAGTCGGGCAGGTCGGTGGCCAGTTCCGCGGCCAGGCCGAGGTAGCCGGCCGGGCGCAGCGCGGCCAGCCGCGCACGCGCCTCGGGCGGCAGCGGGAGCGTGGCGACGAAGGCGCGCAGCGCCGCCTCGTCGATCGCCGTGCCGCGCGTGAATTGCTTCAGCAGTTCGTAGCCATCGGGCACGCCGTGCGCGCGCAGCACGGTCTGGATCGCCTCGCCGAGCACCTCCCACGCGCCATCGAGGTCGCGCGCGCAGCGCCCGGCGTCCGCGCTCAGCTTGCCCAGCCCCGCCTGCAGCGCCCGCCAGGCGACCAGCGTGTGTGCGTGCGCGACGCCGACATTGCGCAGCACCGTCGAATCGCTGAGGTCGCGCTGCCAGCGCGAGACCGGGAGCTTGTCGGCGAAGTGGCGCCACAGCGCGTTGGCGACGCCGAGATTGCCTTCGGCATTCTCGAAATCGATCGGATTGATCTTGTGCGGCATGGTCGAGGAGCCGACCTCGCCGGCGACAGGGCGCTGGCGCAGGTAGCCGAGTGAAATGTAGCCCCAGGTGTCGCGGCACAGATCTATGAGAATGACGTTGGCGGCCGCGCAGGCATCGGCGTATTCGCCGATCCAGTCGTGCGGTTCGATCTGCGTCGTGTGGGCGTTCCAGCCAAGCTGCTGGCCGGCGACGAAGCGCTCGCTGATCGCGCGCCAGTTGGCGGCGGGAAGCGCAGCGACGTGCGCGTTGTAGTTGCCGACCGCGCCATTCCATTTGCCCAGGATCGGCACCGCGCGCAGCCGCGCGTGCGCGCGCTGCAGACGCGCGGCGACATTGGCGTATTCCTTGCCGAGCGTCGTCGGGCTGGCGCTCTGCCCGTGCGTCCGCGACAGCATCGGCACGCGTGCGTGCTCGCGCGCGAAGGCGCGCAGCGCATCGATGATCTGCGCGAGCCCGGGCAGCAGTACCTGCGCGCGCGCCTGCTGCAGCAGGCGCGCATAGCTGAGGTTGTTGATGTCTTCGGAGGTGCAGCCGAAATGCACCAGCTCGAGCGTCGCCGGCCCGGCACCGGCCTGCTGGAGTTCCTGCCGCAGGAAATACTCGACCGCCTTCACGTCGTGCTTGATGCGCGATTCGATCTCTTTCACCGCGGCGGCGGCCTGCGGACCGGGATCGGCCGCCAGCGCGGCGGCGCGCGCCGCGACCGCCGGCGGCAGCGCCGCGCCCGCCAGCTGCGGCACCGAGGCGGCGAGCTCGAGCAGCCACGCTGCCTCGACGCGGATGCGCTCGCGGATCAGGCCGGCTTCGCCAAACAGCGCCCGGAGCGGCTCGGCCGCGGCGGCGTAGCGCCCGTCGACAGGTGAAATGGCCAGCAGCCGGGTTTGGTCCATGCAGCGATCTGTGCGCGAGGTTAGAATCAGCATTGTAGCGCGAATTGCCGTGCGCCTGCGCCGCGAGGAACCCATGGCTTCGAACGAATTCAGGCTGGAACGCGACAGCATGGGTGAACTCAAGGTGCCCGCCGATGCGCTGTGGGGCGCCCAGACGCAGCGCGCGGTCGACAACTTCCCGGTCAGCGGCCGCACGCTGCCGCGCGCCTTCATCCGCGCGCTGGCGCTGATCAAGCAGGCGGCCGCGCAGGCCAATGCGGAGCTCGGGTTGCTCGAGCCGCGCCTCGCCGCCGCGATCGGCGCGGCGGCCGCGGAAGTGGCCGGCGGCGCGCACGATGCGCAGTTCCCGATCGACGTGTTCCAGACCGGCTCGGGCACGAGCAGCAACATGAACGCCAACGAGGTGATCGCGCACCTCGCCGCGCGCAGCGTGCCGGGCGTGCATCCGAACGACCACGTCAACATGGGCCAGAGCAGCAACGATTCGATCCCGACCGCGATCCACGTCAGCGCCGCGCTGCTGGCGCGCGAAGCGCTGATCCCGGCGCTCGAGCATCTCGCCGCGGTCATCGCGCGCCGGGAAGCGGACACCGCCGATATCGTCAAGACCGGCCGCACGCACCTGATGGACGCGATGCCGGTGACGCTGGCGCAGGAGCTGTCGGGCTGGCGCACGCAGGTCGAGAATGGCGTGGCCCGGGTGCGCGCGGTCGAGCCGCGCCTGCTGTGCCTGGCGCAGGGCGGCACCGCCGTGGGCACCGGCATCAATGCCGATCCGCGCTTCGGCGCGGCGTTCTGCCGTGCGCTGGCGAAGCTCACCGGCGTGCCGTTCGTGCCGAACCGCAATTACTTCGAGTCGCTGTCGGCGCAGGATGCGGCGGTGGAACTGTCCGGGCAATTGAAGGTGATCGCCGTCGGCATCATGAAGATCGCCAATGACCTGCGCTGGATGAACAGCGGCCCGCTCGCGGGCCTGGGCGAGATCGCCTTGCCCGCGCTGCAGCCGGGCAGCAGCATCATGCCGGGCAAGGTCAATCCGGTGATCCCCGAGGCCGCGGCGATGGTGGCCGCCGAGGTCATCGGCAACGATGCCGCGATCACCGTGGCCGGGCAGTCCGGCAACTTCCAGCTCAATGTCATGCTGCCGCTGGTCGCATGGAACCTGCTCGAGAGCATCCGCCTGCTGGCCAATGTCGCGCGGCTGCTGGCCGACGATGCGATCGCCGGCTTCAGCGTGA
>DATKLZ010000080.1:0-3035 GCA_035542135.1 Steroidobacteraceae bacterium
TTCGCCGAGCTGCTGGCGCGCGTCGAGGCGCTGATGCGGCGCGCCTCGGGCGACAACCGGCTGGTGAGCACGCTGCGCGTCGCCGACCTGGAGATGAACCTGCTGGCGCGGCGCGTGACGCGCGCCGGCCGCAACATCGACCTGACCGCGAAGGAATTCCAGCTGCTCGAGTTCCTGATGCGGCGCGTCGGCCAGGTCGTCACGCGCACGATGCTGCTCGAGTCGGTCTGGAACCTGCATTTCGATCCGCAGACCAACCTGATCGACGTGCACATGAGCCGCCTGCGGCAGGCGATCGACCGCGATTTCAGCCCGCAGCTGCTGCACACGATCCGCGGATCCGGCTACTGCCTGAAGGACCCCGGAGCCGCCGCTTGAAGCTGCCGCGGCTGTTCGCGTCGACGGCGCGGCTCGCCCTCTGGTACATGTTCGGCGTCGTGGTCGGCGTCAGCGTGCTGCTCGGCAGCGCCTACCTGTTCACGCAGCGGACCATGGAGCGCAACGTCGACCTGGTCATCGAGACCGAGATCGAATCGCTGCGCGAGGAATTCCGCGGCGGCGGCATCAAGCGCCTCGTCAGCGTGCTCGATCACCGCGAGGACGACTGGGGCCGGCTCGGTGCGGCCTACCTGCTGGTGGACAAACAGGGCGTGCCGCTGGCGGGCAACCTGACCTCGTGGCCGACGAGCTTCCAGACCAGCGGCCCGTGGATCGAATTCGAGATCACGCTCAACGAACAGGGCCGCGCGGTCGACCATCCGGTGCGCGCGGCGGTCGTCACGCTCGACGGCAACCGGCTGCTGGTCGGCACGGACATCTCCGAACGCCGGCGCTTCGCGCTGCGGCTGCGGCAGCTGACCTACTGGGGCGTCGGCCTGACCGGCGCGTTCATGGCGCTCAGTGCCTGGTGGTTCAGCCGGCGCGTCGCGGCGCGCGTGCGCGCCGTGGCGCAGGCCTGCGAGAGCATCATCTCGGGCGACCTGAGCCGGCGGCTGCCGATCGGCAGCACCGGCGACGAGTTCGACCAGCTCGCCGGCACCGTCAACGGCATGCTCGATCGCATCGAGCAGCAGACCGCGGCGGTGCGCGTCACCTTCAACAGCGCCGCGCACGACCTGCGCGCCCCGCTCCAGCGGGTGCGCGGCCGGCTGGAGAAGGCGCTCGCGGGCGCGCAGGCCGGCGATGCCACCGACATCGCCGTGCAGGCCGCGCTCGAGGACCTCGAGCGCGTGCAGCGCACGCTCGCGGTGCTGCTGCAGATCGCGCAGGCCGAGGCCGGCGGCGCCGGGCTCCCGCCCGAGCGCGTCGACCTCGCGCGCATGGCGCGCGAGCTCGGCGAGCTGTACGCGCCCGAGGCGCAGTCGCGCCGGCTGTCGCTGCGCGTCGACGCCGACGCGCCCGCCTGCATCGACGGGCACGAGCAGCTCCTGGCGCAGCTCCTGACCAACCTACTGGAGAACAGCATCAAGTACGTGCCCGCCGGCGGCAGCGTCACGCTGGCGGTCAGGCAGGAGCGCGGCGAAGTGACCGTCAGCGTCGCCGACGACGGTCCGGGCATTCCCGGTTCCTCGCAGGCCGAGATGTTGCTGCCGTTCCGCCGCCTGGAGCGCGACGCCGCGGCGCCGGGCAGCGGACTGGGCCTCAGCCTCGTGGCCGCGGTCGTGCGGCTCCACCACGGCCGGCTGGAGCTGCGGGACCTGGCCCCGGGCTTGCGTGTGACCTGCAGCTTCGCCGGCGCGTCCTAGCCGGCGAGCGCGTCGCGCGCCATGTCCGGCGGTATCAGCTTGTAGATCACCGGCGTGACCAGCCGCGCCAGCAGCGTCGAGGTGATGAGGCCGCCGATGATCACCCAGGCCATCGGCGAATACAGCGCGATGTTCTGCAGCGCCAGCGGCAGGAGCCCTCCGATCGCGGTCGCCGAGGTCAGCAGGATCGGCAGGAAGCGCGTCTCGCCGGCGCGTTCGATCGCCTCGTCGAGCGGCACGCCCTGCGCGCGCAGCTGGTTGGTGAAATCCACCAGCAGGATCGAATTCTTGATCTCGATGCCGATCAGCGCGACGAAGCCGATGCTGGCGACGAAGGAGATGTCGTTGCCGGTGAGCAGCAGCATCAGCAGGCCGCCCATGATGCCCAGCGGCACCACCGTGAGCACGATCAGCGTGGCACGGAAACTGCCGAATTCCAGCACCAGGATCGCGAAGATGCCGAACAGCGCGACGATGATCGCCGTGCCGATGCCGGCGAACGACTCGGCGCTCGACTCGGCCTCGCCGCCGAGCACGAAGCCGTAGCCGCGCGGCCAGTCCATCGCGCGCAGGTTCTTCACCACCGCGGCCGTGACCTTGCCGGTGTTCAGGCCGCGTTGCACCTCGGCGTCGACCGTGATCGCGCGCTGCCGGTTGAAGCGCTGGATCACGGTGGGCGCGCGCTCGAACACCGGCGTGGCCAGCTGCGCCAGCGGCAGCAGGGCGCCATTGCGCGCGGCGACCCGCACCTGCGCGAGCGCCTCCGGGCCGGCGCGCGCGCCGACCGCCGTGCGCACCATGATCGGGTACTGCTCGCCGTTGCCGGCGCGCATGTCGCCGGCCGGGAGCCCCGATATGCTCAGGCGCGCGGCGCGGTCGATCTCCACGGCCGGCACGCCCAGCAGCGCCGCCTTCTGCGTGTCGATCTGCAGCCGCAGGTTGGTGCGCGGCACCCGCAGCGGATTGCTAACGTCGCGCGTGCCGGGCGTGCGCTCGATCACCTGCTGCACCCGGCGCGAGAGCGCATCGAGCGTCGCGAGGTCCTCGCCGACCACGCGCACCGAGATCGGTGCGGAGATCGGCTGGCCCTGCACGAATTCCTTCACGTAGATGTGCGCGGCCGGATAGCCGGCGAAATCGTTGCGCAGCCGATCGAGCACCCGCGGCGTGTCGTGCGTGTCGAAGCGCTTGAGCAGCACGAACACCTCGGCGTAGTTCGAGGCGTTGTTGCGCACCACGTGGTTGTAGTAGATCTGCGGATTGCCGTGCCCGAGGTTCGAGTAGTAGGCG
>DATKLZ010000081.1:0-3778 GCA_035542135.1 Steroidobacteraceae bacterium
CCTCGAAGCCGGCCAGCTTCATGCGTTGGCGGCGCCGGGCAGCTGCGCGGCGCGGCAGGCGCGCGCGGCGCGCACGAAGCCGCTGAACAGCGGATGCCCGTCGCGCGGCGTCGAGGTGAACTCCGGGTGGAACTGCGTGGCCACGAACCACGGGTGCGCGGGAAGCTCGATGATCTCGACCAGCTCGTCGCGCGACAGCCCGGAAAACACCAGCCCGGCGCGCTTGAACGCATCCATGAACGTGTTGTTGAATTCGTAGCGGTGGCGGTGGCGCTCCATGATCTCATCGCGCCCGTACAGTTCGCGCGCGACCGAGCCCGCCGCCAGGCGCACCGCCTGCGCACCCAGGCGCATGCTGCCGCCGAGCGCCGAGGCCTCGTCGCGCTGCTGCACGCCGCGCGCCTGGTCCTGCCACTCGGTGATCAGGCCGATGACCGGGTGCGTCGTGGCGCGGTTGAACTCGGTGCTGTGCGCGTCGGCGAAGCCGAGCACGTGGCGCGCGTACTCGATGATCGCCAGCTGCATCCCGAGGCAGATGCCGAGGTAGGGGATGCGCTGCTCGCGCGCGTAGCGCACCGCCTGGATCTTGCCCTCGATGCCGCGCTCGCCGAAGCCGCCGGGCACGAGGATCGCATCCATGCCGGCCAGGCAGCCGACGCCATCGCGCTCGATGTCGGTCGATTCGACGTAGTGCACCTTGACGCGCGTGCGGGTCTTCAGGCCCGCATGCATCAGCGCCTCGTTCAGCGAGATGTAGGAATCGCGGATCTGCACGTACTTGCCGACCATCGCGATGTCGACCTGCCCGTCGGTGTTGACGCGCGCGTTGACGACCTGCCGCCATTCGCTCAGGTCCGCCGGCGGCGCCTCGATGCGCAGCTTGTCGACGACGATGTCGTCGAGCCCCTGCTCGTGCAGCAGGAGCGGGATCTTGTAGATGTCGTCGGCGTCGATCGCGGAGATGACCGCGCGCTCCTCGACATTGGTGAACAGCGCGATCTTGCGCCGCTGCTCGTCCGGCAGCATCGCCTGGCAGCGGCACAGCAGGATGTCGGGCTGGATGCCGATCGAGCGCAGTTCCTTGACCGAATGCTGCGTCGGCTTGGTCTTGATCTCGTGCGAGCCGCCGACCACCGGCACCAGCGTCAGGTGCATGTAGACCACGTGGTTGCGGCCGAGCTCGACGCCGAGCTGGCGGATCGCCTCGAGGAACGGGAGCGATTCGATGTCGCCGACCGTGCCGCCGATCTCGACCATGCACACGTCGGCATCGCCGGCGCCCAGGCGGATGCTGCGCTTGATCTCGTCGGTGATGTGCGGGATCACCTGCACCGTGGCGCCGAGGTAATCGCCGCGCCGCTCCTTGGCGATGACGCGCTCGTAGATGCGCCCGGTGGTGAAATTGCTGTGCCGGCCGGTCGTGCAGCGCACGAAGCGCTCGTAGTGCCCGAGGTCGAGGTCGGTCTCGGTGCCGTCGGCGGTGACGAACACCTCGCCGTGCTGGAACGGGCTCATCGTGCCCGGATCGACGTTGATGTACGGATCGAGCTTGACCATCGCCACCTTGAGGCCGCGCGCTTCGAGGTTGGCGCCGAGCGAGGCGGCAGCAATGCCCTTTCCCAAAGAGGAAACGACGCCGCCGGTGACGAAAACGAATCGGGTCATCGTTGGGAATCCGCCGTTTGTGTAGTCAGCGGCTCCAGTGCGGAACCGGGAACTGACGACGGGCAGACACACTAACAAATCCGCCCCGCGGCCTCAAATAATTGACCCCGATCGCTCGCCCGGGCCGCCGGCCGCGGCGCCCTCCCGGAAGGCGTGGAGCCGATCGCCACGGCGGCGCACCAGCGCCCCGGGCCAGCGGATGTACGGCTGCGCGTCATGGCGCGCGCGCAGCATCGGACCGGCCACCTCCAGCAGGCGGCGCTGGTCGGGCATCGGGATGCCTTGCAGCTGCAACCAGCGCCGCAGCACGTTGCGCCGCTCCGCTGCCTCGAAGCGGCGCAGCACGCTCACGCGCAGCGCCTCGCCGTCGACGGCGTCCACGAGCAGCGCGTCGGCGCGCGCGGCGAGCAGCTGCTGTGCCTCCGCCGCCAGGGCCGCGCTCCGGCCCAGCGTGACGCCGAGGGACGGCCAGCGCTCGCGCAGCAGCGGGATCACCCTGAGGCGCAGGAAATTGCGGGCGTAGCGATCGTCGGCATTGCTCGGATCCTCGCTCCACCCCAGCGACCGGCGCCGCAGGTAGGCGAGCAACTGGGCCCGCGGCATCGGCAACAGGGGGCGCAGCAGCACGCCGGCGCGCGCCGGGCTGGCCGCGAGCCCGGCCACCCCCGCGCCGCGCAGCAGCTGCAGCAGGAGCGATTCGACCTGGTCGTCCTGGTGCTGGGCCAGCACCAGCCATTCGCCCGCGCGCAGCCGAGCGCGCAGCGCCCCGTACCGCACGGCGCGCGCCGCCGCCTCGGGCGACTCGCCGCGCACAAGGCGTACTGGCGCGTCGATGACCTGGCAGGGCACCCCAAGCTGCCGCGCGCGCCCGCGCGCACTGCGCGCCATCGCGCCCGCGGCCGGCTGCAGGTGATGGTTCACGTGCAGCGCGCGCAGGCCCAGCCGATGGCGGGCACGCAGCGTCGCCAACGCCGCGAGCAGGGCCGTGGAATCGGCGCCACCGGAGTAGGCGACGCAGAGGCGCTGCCCGCGCAGCGGCCCGATGAGCTCCCGCAGGCGCCGGGCCAGCCACATGGCCGTGAATCGCTCCGCAGCCTGCGCAGCGCCCGCGGCCGGCGCGGCGCGCCTAGGGCCTGGTAGCACTTGTCACGGCGAGCTCTCGGAAAACACCCCGAATGCCGCCAGGCGCGCGTCGCGCCGCTCGAGCAGCGAGTCGGCCGGCAGGGCCTCGAGCTGCTCCAGCGTGCGTTGCAACGCCTCGCCCAGCGATCGCGCCATGGCCGCCGGGTCGCGGTGCGCGCCGCCGAGCGGCTCGCGGATGACTTCGTCGACGAGCTTGAGGTCGCTGAGCCGGTCCGCGGTGAGGTTGAGCGCCTCGGCCGCGACTTCCTTCTTGTCGGCGCTCTTCCACAGGATCGACGCGCAGCCCTCCGGCGAGATCACCGAATACGTGGAGTACTGCAGCATCAGCAGCCGGTCGCAAACGCCGATCGCCAGCGCGCCGCCCGAGCCGCCCTCGCCGATCACGACGCTGACGATCGGCACGCGAAGCGTGGCCATCTCGAACAGGTTGCGCGCGATCGCCTCGCTCTGGTTGCGCTCCTCGGAGCCGACGCCCGGATAGGCGCCCGGCGTGTCGATGAGCGTGATGATCGGCAGGCCGAAGCGCTCGGCCATCTTCATCAGGCGCAGCGCCTTGCGATAACCCTCGGGTTTGGGCATGCCGTAGTTGCGCCGGACGCGTTCCTTGGTGTCGCGCCCCTTCTGGTGCCCGATGACCATGACCGGCCTGCCGCCGAGCCGCGCCGGCCCGCCGACGATCGCCATGTCGTCGGCATACATGCGATCGCCGTGCAGCTCATGGAAGTCGGTGCACAGGGCCGCGATGTAGTCGAGGGCGTAGGGCCGCTGCGGATGGCGGGCGAGCTGCGTGATCTGCCACGGCGTCAGGTTGGCGAAGATCGAGCGCGTCAGCTGCTGGCTGCGGGCGCGGAGCTTGCCGACCTCCTCCTCGACGTTGACCGCCCCGTCGGTGGTGAGGTGAGCGAGTTCCTCGAGCTTGGCCTCGAGCTCGGCGATGGGTTGTTCGAAGTCGAGGAAACTAACCGCCATG
>DATKLZ010000082.1:0-12638 GCA_035542135.1 Steroidobacteraceae bacterium
GGCGAACGCATTCTTGACCGCCTGCACTTCGGCCGATCCCGCGCCATACAGGTCGGTCGCGGCGTTCACCGCAGCGACGCGCGCGGCGGCGTAGTCGGCATCCGGCGGCAGGTACTCGGTGAGCGCCTTGTACCAGATGCGTGCCGCGTGGTCGTTGCCGATGCCGGTCATGCCCTCGGGCAGGTACTTGCTGTGCGCCACATCGACCAGCGTCGACGGCGCGCCCTGCGACAGGTAGTAGTACCAGCGGTTCAGCGGTCCGCTGGAGTAGTGCACGTCGAGGTACTTGATGCCCGCATACCAGTTGTCGGCGCTCAGCCCGTCGCTGCTCGGCTGGATCATCGAGCGCAGGCCGCCGGGAATCAGGTCATGGCCGAGGATCCAGTTGGTGCCGGTGAGCGGGATCAGCGCATCGGTGCCGGGCGTGCGCGAGCGATAGGTCTCGACCATCTTGCCCATGATGTCGGACGTGGATTCGTTCAGGCCGCCGGATTCGCCGTCATAGATCAGCCCGGCGCTCGCCGCGGTGACCCCGTGCGTCATCTCGTGGCCGATGACATCGAGCTCGGTCAGTGTCGAGAGACCGTTCGGATCCGGGAGCGTGGCCTCGCCGGTGTAAGGATCGACGCCCGGGTAGCGCGTGCCATCCGAATAGAACATGCCGAACACGTAGTCGCTCCAGTAGGCATTGTCGTAGTAGTAGCCCAGCGGACCGACGACGTGCACGACCGAGATTGCCGAAGTGCCCTGGTTGTCCACGCCGTCACGGTTGAACACGTTGCGGTAGTAATCCCAGGTGGTCGCCATGCCGAAGTGCGCGTCGACCGCCGCGGTCTCGCCATTCGTGGTCGTCTCGCCGCCGTAGGGATACATCACGAACTGCGTGCCATCGCCCCACTCATTCGTGGCGTGGCCGTCGAACCACCAGTTGCTGGCAGTCCAGGTGAAATCAAAACCCTCGTGCGTCTCGGTCAGCGTCTGCAGGCCGATCGCGTGGATCGGCAGGCCATCGGCATCGAGGATCTGGTTGCCGTTGATGTCGAAGTAGCCGTCGTGCAGGTACGGGTTGTAGAGCGAACCGCGCGTCAGGTCGACGAGCGCGAAGGTACCGTCGGCGTGACGCGTCGTGTCGAGCGGCACGTCGCCGTTGTACTGGCTGTGGCCCAGGCCGACCGCCGGCGCATCGGTCGGGCGCTGCGTCGGCGGATTGACCGGCGGCAGGTCGCTGCGCAGCCCGCTCGTGGCGCGCAGGATCGCGCCGGTTCGCGCGTCGACGATGTATTCCCAGTCCTGCACGCCATCGATGCGGTTCTTCGCGAACAACCGCACCGAATAGGCCCATACGTACGGGTCGGCCGGCGCAATGCCCATGGCGCTGCGTTTGCGATCGAGCTGGTACTTCAGCTTCGACGGGTTCCACGCCAGCACGACATCGGCGTAGTAGCGCGTCGGGAACACGATCAGCTCGCAGCGCGGCGGCGCCGACGGTCCGAGCAGCGCCAGCGACTTCGAGGCGATTCCGATCGCCTGGCCCTCGGTGAGCCTGGGCGTGCCCGCTGGCGTCGGCGTGGCGGCCAGGTTCGATGTCGCCAGCCGAGCCGCGCCGGTGCGCTCGGCATGGATGATCGCGTAACTGCCCCACACTGCATGACCCTGGTAGGTTTGCTGCGCGTGCACGATGACGCGGCCGCGCTCGTTGACCAGCGCATTGCGCGCCACGAGGTCGACGCCGCTGGCTGCCAGCCGCGGGTTCGACGCGCGGACCGACGCCAGCGCCTGCTGCGCGCGCAATGCCGTCGTTGCGGCCGCCGTCGTGCCGACAGCGGCCACGGCCTGCGGCGGCGCCAGGAGCGCGATCGTCGCGGCCAGCGCCAGGCACGATGCAAGGACGCGAGAACGCCACCGTCCGCGGACGGTGCCCGGGGTGCGAATGAACATGGGGTGAAGTCCCTTTATGCTTTTTTTGGGACTGTAGAGATTTCCGCAGCCGCTGGCAATGCTGGCGTCGCGCGCCACCAAAAACAAGAACCCCCGGCGGTCGCCCACCGGGGGTTCTTGCGGGACTCCGCAGCGGCACCGAGGTGACGCCGCGCAAGACGCTCGCGCGTCTTACATGTCCATGCCGCCCATGCCGCCCGGGGGCATGCCGCCACCGTGCGCGTGCTCCTCGTCCTTCGGAGCCTCGGCGATCATCACCTCGGTCGTCAGCAGGAGCCCGGCCACCGAGGCCGAGTTCTGCAGCGCCAGGCGCGTCACCTTGGTCGGATCGAGGATGCCCTCTTCGAGCATGTCGCCGAAGGTGCCGGTCGCGGCGTTGTAGCCGAAGCTGCCCTTGCCGGCCTTCACCTGGTTGAGGATCACGGCGGCATCTTCGCCGGCGTTCTCGACGATCTGGCGCAGCGGCTCCTCGATCGCGCGACGCAGGATCGCGATGCCGACCGTCTGGTCCTCATTCGCGCCTTCGAGCTTCTCGAGCGCCTTCTGCACGCGGATCAGCGCCACGCCACCGCCCGGCACCACGCCCTCTTCCACCGCCGCACGCGTGGCGTGCAGGGCGTCTTCGACGCGGGCCTTCTTTTCCTTCATCTCGACTTCGGTCGCGGCACCCACCTTGATCACGGCCACGCCGCCGGAGAGCTTGGCCACGCGCTCCTGGAGCTTCTCCTTGTCGTAGTCGCTGGTGGCTTCCTCGATCTGCTGGCGCACCGACTCGACGCGCGCCTTGATGTCGGCGGCCTTGCCGGCGCCGTCGATGATCGTGCTGTTCTCCTTCTCGACCAGCACCTTCTTCGCCTCGCCGAGGTCGTTCAGCGTCGCCTTCTCGAGCGACAGGCCGACCTCATCGGAGATCACCGTGCCGCCGGTCAGCACCGCGATGTCCTGCAGCATCGCCTTGCGGCGATCGCCGAAGCCCGGGGCCTTGACGGCGGCGACCTTGAGGATGCCGCGGATGTTGTTCACGACCAGCGTCGCGAGCGCCTCGCCTTCGACGTCCTCGGCGATGACCAGCAGCGGACGGCCGGCCTTCGCCACGCCTTCCAGCACCGGCAGCATCTCGCGGATGTTCGAGATCTTCTTGTCGACCAGCAGGATGTAGGGCTTGTCGAGCTCGGCGGTCTGGTTCGCCTGGTTGTTGATGAAATACGGCGAGAGGTAGCCGCGGTCGAACTGCATGCCCTCGACGACGTCGAGTTCGTTCGCGAGGCCCGAGCCCTCTTCGACCGTGATCACGCCTTCCTTGCCGACCTTCTCCATCGCCTCGGCAATCGTCTTGCCGATGCTGTGGTCGGAGTTCGCGCTGATCGTGCCGACCTGCGCGATGGCCTTGGTGTCCTTGCAGGGCTTGGAGAGCTTCTTCAGCTCCTCGGTCGCCGTCTCGACACCTTTGTCGATGCCGCGCTTGATGTCCATCGGGTTGCGGCCCGAGGCCACGGCCTTGAGGCCCTCGCGGATGATCGCCTGCGCGAGCACGGTCGCGGTCGTCGTGCCGTCGCCGGCCTCGTCGGAGGTGTTGGAAGCGACTTCCTTCACCATCTGCGCGCCCATGTTCTCGAACTTGTCCTTCAGTTCGATTTCCTTCGCGACCGACACGCCGTCCTTGGTGATCGTCGGGGCGCCGAAGCTCTTGTCGAGCACCGCATTGCGGCCCTTGGGACCCAGCGTCGCCTTGACGGCATTCGCCAGGATGTTCACGCCCTTGACCATGCGGGCGCGGGCGTCATCGCCAAAACGTACTTCTTTAGCTGCCATGTGTGCGTTCCTCTACTTGCCTTCGATGATGGCCATGACGTCTTCTTCGCGCATGACCACCAGCTCGTCACCGTCGACCTTCACTTCGGTGCCGCTGTATTTGCCGAACAGGATCTTGTCGCCGACCTTCACGTCGAGCGCGCGGACGCTGCCATCCTCGAGAATCTTGCCCTTGCCCACCGCAACGACCTTGCCCTGCACGGGCTTCTCGGCCGCGGTGTCCGGAATCACGATGCCGCCGGGTGAAGTGCGCTCTTCCTCGAGGCGCTTCACGATCACGCGGTCATGAAGAGGACGAATCTTCATGGATCAAACTCCTTAGCGATTGTTTTGGACGAACCGGTTCGCGAGTGTTAGCACTCGCCCCAGGTGGCTGCTAATGATAGGGGCTGATTCCTGGGATTCAAGTGGGGGCAGTGAATTGTTCGGCCCATTACTGTCAAATCGCATGGCTATCGGGCATTGCAATTCGACCCCGGGGCGCAACTTCCCAATCGGGACCGGCGACACATGACGGGGGGCCCCCTTCGGGCTATGCTGCCCAGTTGACAGCCCGCGTTTGCTGAATAACCCATTGATTCTGGAAGGTTAAGTGGACAAGAACTCACCCCGTCGATCCCCACTGCACCGCTACAGGTTGATGGCCGCCGGGGCACTGCTGCTGCTGGCGGCCGCCCCCACTGCCGTGCCGGCCGCGGACGCCAACGGCAACACGCTGCTGCCAGGCCCGGCGCGCAGCGACACCTTCCTGGCGCCCGATGTCGCCTTCCGCCTCGCCGCGACGGTCGAGTCCCCCGACCGCGTGCGGTTGAGCTGGGCGATCGTGCCCGGCTACTACCTGTACCAGTCGCGCCTGAAGTTCTCGACGACCAGCCCCGGCATGACGCTCGGCAAGCCCGAACTGCCGGCTGGCGACACGAAGAACGACGAGTATTTCGGCAAGCAGGTCGTCTACCACAACGGGCTGATCGCGCACCTGCCGGTCGCGCATGCCGCGGGCGCCAGCGCGCTCACGCTCTCCGTGACCTACCAGGGTTGCGCCGAAGCGGGCCTGTGCTACCCGCCGATCACGAAGCAGTTCGACCTCAGGCTGCCGGCCGGCGCCGCGGCGGCGGGCGGGAGCGCCACGGGCACTGGGGGCAACGGCGGCGGCGGCGCGTTCGTCTCCGAGCAGGACCGGCTGGCGCGCATGATCCGCACCGGGAGCCTGGCCGGCATCATCGCCACCTTCTTCGGCATCGGATTGCTGCTCGCCTTCACGCCGTGCGTGCTGCCGATGGTGCCGATCCTGTCCGGGCTGATCGCCGGCCAGGGCGCGAACGTCACGACGCAGCGCGCATTCCTGCTCTCGCTCACCTACGTGCTCGGGATGGCGGTGACGTACACGGTCGCCGGCGCGGCGTTTGCGGCCGCCGGCCACCAGGTGCAGGCCGTGTTCCAGCAACCGTGGATCATCCTGCTGTTCGCGGCGCTGTTCATCGCGCTGGCGCTGTCGATGTTCGGCCTGTACACGCTGCAGATGCCCGCCGCGATCCAGGAGCGGCTGGCCTCGACCAGCAATCGCCAGCGCGCCGGCACGTTCGGCGGTGTGGCCGTGATGGGCGCGCTGTCGGCGCTGATCGTCACGGCCTGCGTCGCGCCGGCGCTGGTCGGCGCGCTGCTGGTCATCGGCCAGGGCGGCGATGTCGTGCGCGGCGCGGTGGCGCTGTTCGCGATGAGCCTGGGCATGGGCGCGCCGCTGCTCGTCATCGGCACTTCGGCCGGCAAGCTGCTGCCCCGCGCCGGCGCGTGGATGGATACCGTCAAGCAGTTGTTCGGCGCGCTGATGCTCGGCGTCGCGGCCTGGATGCTCGCGCGCCTGGTCGGCGACCGCTGGAGCCTGCTGCTGTACTGCGTGCCGCTCGCCGCGGTGTTCGTCGTGCTGTGGCGGGTGCAGGCGCGCGGCACGGGCGGGCGCACCCTCGGACGCGCGGTCGCCGTCGGCGCCGCGGTCTATGCGATCGTGCTCGGCGTCGGCGCCGCGCGCGGCGGCACCGATCCGCTGCACCCGCTGGCGGCGCCCGCGCTCGCGCAGGCGCAGGAGTTGCCGTTCGCGCGCGTCGGCAGCGTCGACGAGCTCGACCGCGCGGTGCAGGCGGCCGGGCGCAGCGGCCGCGCGGTGCTGCTCGATTTCTATGCCGACTGGTGCACCTCGTGCAAGGAAATGGAGCGCTACACGTTTTCGGACCCGCGCGTGCACGCGGCGCTGATGCAGCTCACGCTGCTGCGCGCGGATGTCACCGCGAACAATGCCGATGACCAGGCGCTGCTCAAGCGCTTCGGCATCTTCGGCCCGCCGACGATCGCCTTCTACGGCCAGGACGGCGTGGAGCGCCGCAACTACCGCGTCGTCGGCTACATGAAGGCCGACGAGTTCGCGCAGGTGGTGGCGCGCGCCACTTCACCCGGTGGCTGAAGCGCGTTGAAACCCGCCCCGATCGCATTGTTGCTGGCGGCGGCCGTGGCCGGAGCCGCGGCCGGATTCCTCGCCTATCGCCAGCATGCGGCGTCGGCGCCGGGCGTGACGCCGGCGCCGACGGCTCCCGTCCCGGCATCGGCGGCATCGCCGGCACCGGCACCTCCGGCGTCAGCGGATTCCGCTGCCGCCGCGCCTTCGATTCCGGACACGGTGCCGGATATCTCGCTGCCCGACCTGACGGGCAAGCCGCACGCACTGCGCTCGAGCGATGGCCATGCGCGGCTGTACAACTTCTGGGCCACGTGGTGCGAGCCCTGCCGGCGCGAGATCCCGCTGCTGAACACGCTCCAGGGTGCCTATGCGCGCGAGGGCCTGCAGGTCGTCGGCATCGCGGTCGATTTCCGCGATGCCGTGCACAAGTACCTCGAGACGGCGACGCTGCGCTACACGCTGCTGGTCGGCGAGGAAGACGGCTACGAGGCAGCGCAGAAGTTCGGCATGGACCTGCTGTTGCCGTTCTCCGTATTCGCCGACGGACGCAACCGCATCGTTGCGGTCAAAGTCGGGGAGTTGCACCGGGACGAGGCGGACGCGATCCTGGGGCAAATGCGGCTGCTCGAGGCCGGCAAGACGGATTTGCCGGCGGCGCAGGCGACGATCGCCGCCACGATGAAAGAGCTGGCATCGCGAAGAGCGCAACAGTCGGCATCGAAATAGCGTCTTTTGTAACATTAGAGATTCAATATAAGGTCAGCCGCGCCTGATCCGGATCCGGCGACGGCCTCGCCCAATCCCGGCAAATTCGCCGACATTAAGTATCAATCTGCGCGCGGTTCGGCTAAATTCGCCGCAATTAACGACAAGACCGCGGTGGCATCCGACCCCATGGCCCGACTGTTACTGCTCAACGGCCCCAATCTGAACCTGCTCGGCAGCCGCGAACCGGACACCTACGGCTCGGTCACGCTGGCGCAGATCGAAGCCCGGGCCAAGGCGCTTGCGAGCGAGCTCGGCCATGAGCTGCGCTCCGAGCAGAGCAACGCCGAGCATGTGCTGATCGATGCCGTGCAGCGCGCTCCGCGCGACGGGGTCGCCTTCCTGATCCTCAATCCCGGCGGCCTGACGCACACCAGCGTGGCACTGCGCGATGCGCTGCTGGGAGTGAAGTTGCCCTTCATCGAAGTGCACCTGTCGAACACGGCGGCGCGCGAGGAATTCCGCCACCGCTCCTATTTCGCCGACATCGCCGTGGGCTCGATCGTGGGCCTCGGCGCCGTGGGCTACGAGCTCGCGGTGCGAGCCGCCGCGGCGCGCCTCGCGGGCTGAATGCCCGCGCCATCGCATTTCCAGGAGACCTGCCACCGATGGACATCCGCAAGATAAAAAAACTGATCGAGCTGCTCGAGGAATCGGGCGTCGCGGAAATCGAGATCCGCGAGGGCGAGGAGTCGGTGCGCATCGCGCGCCAGGCACCCGCCGGCGCGTTGCCCCATGCGGCCGCCGCGCCGGTCGTGACCTATGGCCAGGCGCCGGCACCGGCTTCGGCCTCGGCCCGCTCCGCGGCCGCCCAGGCCGGTGCCGAACCGCCCTCTGCCGCACGGGCGGGCGCGGAAGGCGAACAGATCGTGACCGCGCCGATGGTGGGCACGTTCTACGTGGCGCCCTCGCCCGGGGCCAAGCCCTTCGTCGAGATCGGCGATGAAGTGCAGCAGGGCCAGGTGCTGTGCACGATCGAGGCGATGAAGATGATGAACCAGATCGAGTCGGAATTCACCGGCCGCGTGCGCGCGGTGCTGGTCAAGAACGGCGAGCCGGTCGAGTTCGGCCAGCCGCTGTTCGTGATCGAATAGCGCCGCCCCATGCTCGACAAGATCGTCATCGCCAATCGCGGCGAAATCGCGCTGCGCATCCTGCGCGCCTGCCGCGAACTGGGCATCAAGACCGTGGCGGTGCATTCGACCGCCGATGCGAACCTCAAGCACGTGCTGCTGGCGGACGAGTCGGTGTGCATCGGCCCGCCGGCCAGCCGCGACAGTTACCTCAACATGCCGGCGATCATCAGCGCCGCCGAGGTGACCGATTCGGTCGCGATCCATCCGGGCTACGGGTTCCTGTCGGAGAACGCGGATTTCGCCGAGCGGGTCGAGAAGAGCGGCTTCACGTGGATCGGCCCGAAGGCGGAGACGATCCGGCTGATGGGCGACAAGGTCTCGGCCATCAACCTGATGAGCAAGGCCGGCGTGCCCTGCGTGCCCGGTTCCGGCGGACCGCTGGGCGAGGACAACAGCGCCAACCTGCGCAAGGCGCGCGAGATCGGCTATCCGGTGATCATCAAGGCCTCGGGCGGCGGCGGCGGGCGCGGCATGCGCGTCGTGCACGCCGAGGGCGCGCTGCTCAGCTCGATCGCGGTGACGCGCTCGGAGGCGGCCGCGGCCTTCGGCAACGACCAGGTGTACATGGAGAAATTCCTCGAGCGTCCGCGGCACATCGAGTTCCAGGTGATCGGCGACAACTACGGCAACGTCGTGAGCCTGGGCGAGCGCGACTGCTCGATGCAGCGGCGCCACCAGAAGGTCATGGAAGAGGCGCCGGCCCCGGGCATCACGCCCAAGCAGCGCGCGAAGATGGGCGAGCGCTGCGTCGACGCCTGCCGCGCGGTGAAATACCGGGGCGCGGGCACGCTCGAGTTCCTCTACCAGGACGGCGAGTTCTACTTCATCGAGATGAACACGCGCATCCAGGTCGAGCACCCGGTCACCGAGCTGGTGACCGGCATCGACCTCGTCAAGCTCCAGCTGCTGATCGCCGGGGGCGAAAAGCTGCCGTTCAGGCAGGATGACGTCGAGATCCGCGGCCACGCACTCGAGTGCCGGCTCAATGCCGAGGACCCGCGCACGTTCATGCCCTCGCCCGGTCCGATCAAGCTCTGGCATCCACCCGGCGGCCCGGGCGTGCGCGTCGACAGCCACGTGTACTCGGGCTACAACGTGCCGCCCTACTACGACTCGATGATCGGCAAGCTGATCACGCACGGCGACACGCGCGAGACCGCGATCGCGCGCATGCGCAACGCGCTGGCCGAGCTCGTCGTCGAGGGCATCAAGACCAACACGGCGCTGCACCAGGAAATCCTGGCGCATTCCGCGTTCCAGGCCGGCGGCCTCGACATCCACTACCTCGAGCGGCGCCTGGGGCTGAAGTAAGCCGTGGCCGGCAGTGCGGATTTCCTGGCGCTGAGCTTCGAGCTGCGCGGGCTCGATGCCGCCCGCGCGGAGGCCGCCTGCCTGGCGCTCGGCGCGCACGCCATCACCTTCAGCGATGCACACGATGACGCGGTGCTCGAGCCCGCGCCGGGCGAGGTGCGGCTGTGGCCGGCGACGCGCGTGCAGGCGCTGTACCCGGCCGATGCCGACGCGGCGGCGCTGGGCGCGGGCCTGGCGCGCGAGCTCGGCCTCGACGCGGATCGCATCGCGACGCAGCGGCTGGCCGGCCGCGCCTGGGAGCGCGAATGGCTGCGCGATTTCCATGCGCGGCGCTTTGGCCGGCGGCTCTGGGTCTGTCCCACGCACGAGCGGGTGGACGAGCCCGGCGCCGTCGTCGTGCAGCTCGATCCCGGCCTCGCCTTCGGCACCGGCACGCATCCGAGCACGGCGCTGTGCCTCGAGTGGCTCGATGCGCACCTGGCGCCCGGCGCGAACGTCATCGACTACGGCTGCGGCTCGGGCGTGCTCGGCATCGCGGCCGCGCGACTCGGCGCCGCGAGCGTCGATGCCTTCGACATCGATCCGCAGGCGCTGCTGGCGACGGCCGAGAACGCCGCCGCGAACGGCGTGGACGGCACGCTGCGCGTGCACGGCGATGCCGCTCGGCTGCCGGCGCACGCCGACGTGCTGGTGGCCAACATCCTGGCGCGCACGCTGTGCGAACTGGCCGCGGAATTCGCGGCCCGGCTCAAGGCCGGGGGCACCGTGCTGCTGGCCGGAATCCTGGCCGAGCAGGCGGAGGCCGTGGCTTGCGTCTATGCTTCGTGGTTTGATATGGCAGCGTGCGGTGGACGCGAGGGCTGGGTGGCGCTCGCGGGCCGCAGGAAGATCTGATGTACACGGTTTGCCCCAAGTGCGCGCTGACGCTGGCCGTGACGGCGGCCGACCTGCGCGCCGGACAGGGTTACGTGCGCTGCGGGCGCTGTGCCAACGTGTTCAACGCGCTGCTGGCCCTGTCGGAGGAGTCCGCGCTTGCCGTCGCGGAAGCGCCGGCGCAGCACGCCGCTTCGCAACGCGGCCCGGAGCCGGCCGGCGACGAGGATCGCGCCAGCGGCACGACTTCGCGCCCTGCGTTGACCGAAGGCGACATGGCCGCGGGTGCGACCGCAGCGGCGGGGGCGCAAACGGCCGCGCGCGCCGAAGCGCCGCCCGAGCCGCGGCCGCCCGCCGCGCCGGCGCTGCGGCTGGTCGACAGCCCGCCGCGCCCGCTGCCGCCGCCGGACACGCCCGACGACGAACTCGAGATCGAGGAATACCGCGGCACCGGCACCTTCGAGACCATCGTGCTCGAAGGCGATACCTTCCTGCAGACCGAGGAGCTGATCCCGCAGGAAGTGCTCGACAGCGAAATCGCCGACGTATCGAGGCGCGCCGCCGAGCCACGCGAGGTCGAGGAGGACGGGGCCGGCGGCGAGGTCGTGGTCGACACCGGCAACTCCGGCGAGTTCATCCTCATGGCCGGCGAGGACGAGCTGCCGCGCGAGCTCGCGGCGTTGCGCGAGGCGACCGGCGAGTTCCGCCACGAGGCGAACCTGAATGCCGCCGGCGACGATGCCGCCTCCGGCTTGCTCTCCAATGCGCCCGCCGCCGCCCGCCACCGCGGCTGGATGATCGCCGGATCGGCGCTGCTGGCCGTGCTGCTCGCGGCGCAGGCGATCAACCACTGGCGCAACGACCTGGCCACGCACATCGGCTGGTACGGCCCGTTGAGCCGCATGGCCGCCATCCTCCGTGAACCGCTCAGGCCCAACTGGGACCTCGGCGCCTACGACGTGCACCAGCTCGGCGCGGCGATGGACGCGGGCGACCCGCACTCGCTGAGCGTGCGACTGAGCCTCGCCAACCACGGCGCCCGCGCCCAGGCGATGCCGCTGGTGCGCCTCACGCTGTTCGACCGCTACGGCAAGGCCGTCAGCAGCGGCGAGCTGCAGCCCGCCCAATACCTGCCGGCGGCGCTGCGCGGGCAGCCGTTCATCGCGCGCGACCAGCGCATCGACACGGAAGTGCGCGTGCAGGACCCTTCGCAGCAGGCCTCGAGCTTCGAGCTGGACGTGTGCGTCCCGGCCGCCGGCGGCGGCGTGCGCTGCGCCGGCGACACGGCCCTGGTCGCCGGAACGCCGTGAGCCTGTCGATCGGCCCCCACGCACTCGGCGGGCGGGTGCTGCTCGCGCCCATGGCCGGCGTCACCGATCCGCCGTTCCGCGCGCTGTGCACGCGCTTCGGCGCGGCGCTGGCCTGCGGCGAGATGCTGAGCGCAGACACGGCGCTGTGGCAATCGCCCAAGTCGCGCCGCCGCCGGGCCGCGAGCGTCCCCGACGGCGGGGGCGGCGTGCCATCGGCCCCGCAAACCGTCGCCGTGCAACTGGCCGGGAGCGACCCCGCGCAGCTGGCCGAGGCGGCGCGCCGCCAGGCCGGCGAAGGCGCCGACATCATCGACCTGAACCTCGGCTGTCCGGCGAAGAAGGTCTGCGACAAGCTGTGCGGATCGGCGCTGCTGTCCGACGAACCGCTGGTCGAGCGCATTTTCGACGCGCTGGTGCGCGCCGTCGACGTGCCGGTCACGGTGAAGATCCGCACCGGGCCGGATGCGGCGCGGCGCAATGCCACGCGCATCGCGCAACTGGCCGAGCGCGCCGGCATCGCGGCGATCGCCGTGCATGGCCGCACGCGCGCCGACCGCTTCAATGGCCAGGCGGAATACGATTCGATCCGCGCGGTGAAGCACGCGGTGCGCATCCCGGTCATCGCCAACGGCGACATCGGCACGCCGGCGCAGGCCGCGGCGGTGCTGCGGTTCACCGGCGCCGACGCGGTGATGATCGGTCGCGGCGCCCTGGGCTCACCATGGATTTTCCGCGATGTCAATTCATTCCTCGCCACGGAAAAAATTTTGCCGCCACTCTTGCGCACGTCGATCGCAGCGATCATCCTTCAACACCTCGAATCCCTGTACGCGTTCTACGGCGAGTACACCGGGGTCCGGATGGCACGAAAACACCTGGCCCGATACTGTGACCTGCGGCCCGAGACGCGCGCGGCGCGCGCCGGGCTCCTCGCGGCGGACGACTCCGCGTCGCAGTTCGCGCTGGCCCGGCAAGTGTTCGATGTGGCAACGGCGGCGAGTGACGAAGAACTACAACGATGAACCGGATCGCGGGCAAAGACCT
>DATKLZ010000083.1:0-2280 GCA_035542135.1 Steroidobacteraceae bacterium
CGTGCTCGCCGACACCGCCGCGCGCGCCGCCGATCTCGACGAAGCCGCCGCGCTCGCCGCGCGCGCCCGCGCCGAGGAAGCGCTCGCCGGCAAGATCGACAAGCTCGAGCAGGCCGAAGCGCTCGCCGAGCTCGCCCGCGCGGCCGCCCAGCTCAAGCTCATCGAACGGTTGCGCAAGATCAGGGGCTAGGAAAACGGCCGCGCCACAAGTCATGGCCGCCCGAACCAAACCGCTCTCGGTCGTGATCCTGGCTGCAGGGCAGGGCAAGCGGATGAAGTCCGACCTGCCCAAGGTGCTGCAGCCGCTCGCCGGCCACTCGCTGCTCGCGCACGTGCTCGATGCCGCCAATGCGCTCAACCCCGCGCTGATCCACGTCGTCTACGGCCACGGCGGCGAACTCGTGCGCCAGAGCGTGCGCGCCGAGAACCTGCGCTGGGTGCTGCAGGCCGAGCAGCACGGCACCGGCCACGCAGTGAAGTGCGCACTGCCCGGTATTCCCGATGACCACACCGTGCTGGTGCTCTACGGCGACGTGCCGCTGATCCGCACCGATACGCTGCGCGCGCTGCTCGCGCTCGCGGGCCCCAGGAGCATCGCGCTGCTGACGGCGAGGTTCGACGACCCGTCGGGCTACGGCCGCATCGTCCGCAATTCGAAAGGCCAGGTCACGAAGATCGTCGAGCAGCGCGACTGCAGCGCGCGCGAACTGAAGATCAACGAATGCAACACCGGCGTGCTCGCGGTGAATGCGAAGCTGCTGAAGCGCTGGCTCGCGAAGCTCAAGCCCGCCAACGCCCAGCGCGAGTACTACCTCACCGACATCATCGCAATGGCCGTGAAGGACAAGGTCAAGGTCGCCCCGCTCATCGCCCCCACCGCGGTCGAAGTGCAGGGCGTCAACGACAAGCTCCAGCTCGCCGCCCTCGAGGCCGAGTACCGCCGCATGCGCGCCCGCGAACTCATGGAGGCGGGCGTCACGGTGGTCGATCCCGCCCGGCTCGACGTGCGCGGCGCCGTCACCTGCGGCCGCGATGTGCTGCTCGATGTGAATGTCGTGCTCGAAGGCCCGGTGCAGCTCGGCCACGGCGTGCGCGTCGGCGCCAACTGCGTGCTCAGCCAGGTGCAGGTCGGCCACGGCACCGACATCAGGCCCAACTGCGTCATCGAACGCGCGCAGATCGGCGCGAATTGCGCGATCGGGCCCTTCAGCCGCATCCGCCCCGAAACGACGCTCCACGACCGCGTGCACATCGGCAACTTCGTCGAGGTGAAGAAGTCGGACGTCGGCGCCGGCAGCAAGGCCAACCACTTAAGTTACATCGGCGACACCACCATCGGCGCCGGCACCAACATCGGCGCCGGCTCGGTCACCTGTAACTACGACGGCGTCAACAAATGGCGCACCGAAATCGGCGATGATGTGTTCATCGGCTCCGGCACGATGATGGTCGCGCCGGTGAAGATCGGCGACGGCGCCACCATCGGCGCCGGCTCGACGATCACGAAGGATGCGCCGCCCGGCAAGCTCACGCTGGAACGCAGCACGCAGAAGACGGTCGAACACTGGCAACGCCCGGCCAAGAAATAGCGCCACAGACAGTTCCAGGGAGATCGCGACTCAAATGTGTGGAATCGTGGGAGCGATCGCCGGCCGTGACGTGGTGCCGATCCTGATCGACGGATTGAAGCGCCTCGAATACCGCGGCTACGACTCCGCCGGCATCGCCCTCGTCGGCGCGCGCGGCACGATGGAACGGCTGCGCGCGGTCGGCAAGGTGAAGGCGCTCGAAGAGGCGATCGCCGCCAGCGCCGCCGCCGGCACGCCCGCCGCCGGCCACCTCGGCATCGCCCACACCCGCTGGGCCACGCACGGCGCTCCCAGCGAGCGCAACGCCCACCCCCACGTCTCGCGCGACGGCCTCGCGATCGTGCACAACGGCATCATCGAGAACCACGACGAACTGCGCGCGGAACTGCGGGAACGCGGCTACGTGTTCGAATCGGAGACCGACACCGAGGTGGTCGCCCACCGCATCCACTTCCACATGCAACGCCTCGGCGACCTGTACAAGGCAGTGCGCGCCACCGTCGCCGAGCTCGAAGGCGCCTACGCGCTCGCCGTGATCAGCCAGCAGGACCCGACCCGCATCATCATGGCCCGCGAAGGCTGCCCGGCCGTGGTCGGCTACGGCGACGACGAGAACTTCGTCGCCTCGGATGTCGCGGCGCTATTGCCGGTGACCCGCCGATTCTCGTTCCTCGAGGAGGGCGATGTCGCC
>DATKLZ010000084.1:0-13878 GCA_035542135.1 Steroidobacteraceae bacterium
TTCTGGTTGATGATCGTGTCGATCGCCAGCGCGGTCTTGCCGGTCTGGCGGTCGCCGATGATCAGCTCGCGCTGGCCGCGGCCGATCGGCACCATCGAGTCGATCGCCTTGTAGCCGGTCTGCACCGGCTGGCTGACGCTCTTGCGGTAGATCACGCCCGGCGCGACGCGCTCGATCGGCGCGGACGAACTCGAGAGAATCGGGCCCTTGCCGTCGATCGGGTTGCCGAGCGCGTCGACGACGCGGCCGAGCAGCTCCGGGCCCACCGGCACTTCGAGGATGCGTCCCGTCGTCTTGACGGTGTCGCCTTCGCGGATCGACTTGTAGTCGCCGAGCACGACCGCGCCGACCGAGTCCTGCTCGAGGTTCAGCGCGAGGCCGAACAGGCTCCCCGGGAACTCGATCATTTCGCCGTAGCGCACGTCGGCCAGGCCGTGGATGCGGCAGATGCCGTCGGTCACCGACACCACCGTGCCGACGTTGCGGGCCTCGTTCGCGGCGCTGAAATTCTCGATGCGCGCGCGGATCAGGTCGCTGATTTCGGATGCTTTGATCGCCATGAATCTTTCCTCTGTACGAAACTTGTGCTGCGAGCCGCGCTAGTTAGCGGTCGCCGCGGCGAGCTGCGCGAGTCCCGCGCGCACCGAGCCGTCGATCACCAGGTCATCGGCCCGCACGATGGCGCCGCCGATCAGGCTCGCATCGACCTCGCAGTGCAATCGCACCTCGCGATCGAGGCGCTTGCGCATCGCCTCGGCGTAGCGCTGCTGCTGCGCGGCGCTGAGCGCGACCGCCGAGGTGACCGTCACGTCGACGGTGCGCTCGGCCTCGGCGCGCAGCTGCTCGTAGCGGGCCGCGATCTCCGGCAGGTACGCGAGCCGCCGGTTGGCGGCCAGCGTGCGGATGAAATTCTTCGCGCGCTCGTCGAACGCGGCGCCGCCGACGCCGGTGATCAGCGTCACGAGCTGCTCGGCGCTGACCGCGGGGTTGCCGAGGAGCGGTGCGACGCGCGCATCGGCGACCACGGCCGCGGCGACGCGCAGCGCCTCGGACCACTGCGGCAGGCGCTGGTCCGCGCGGGCGAGCGCGAACACCGCCTTGGCGTAGGGTCGGGCGATGGTGAGGCGTTCGGCCATCGTGCTACAGGCCCGCGGCGAGCTGGTCGAGCAGCTGCGTGTGCGCCTTGGCGTCGATCTCGCGGCCGATGATCTTCTCGGCGCCGCTGACCGCGAGCGCGGCCACCTGGCTGCGCAGCGCATCGCGCGCCTTCTGCGTCTCGAGCGCGACCTGCGCCTGCGCCGCCTCGAGCAGCCGCGCGGCTTCGGTCTGCGCGGTCTGCTTGGCGGCCTCGACGATCTGGTTCGCGCGCGCCTGCGCCTGGTTCTCCATCGCGAGCGCGCGTTCGCGCGCGGCCTTGACGAGTTCCTCGACGCGCGCTTCCGCGGCGACCAGGTCCTTCTGGCCGCGCTCGGCGGCCGCCAGGCCTTCGGCGATGCGGCGCGCGCGCGCCTGGATCGAGCCGGTGATCTCCGGCCACAGGAACTTCATCGCCACCCAGATCACGATGGCGAAGATCAGCATCTGCGCCAGAATCGTTGCATTCAGGTTCACGCTACGTACCTCGCGGCGGTATCAGGTCCGCCTCAGCTGATGCCCTTGAGGAACGGGCTCGCATACGTGAACAGCAGGCCGACGGCGACGCCGATCATCGTGACCGCGTCCAGCAGGCCCGCGACGATGAACATCTTGATCTGCAGCATCGGCACGAGCTCCGGCTGGCGCGCGGCGCCCTCGAGGAACTTGCCGCCCAGCAGGCCGAAGCCGATCGCCGTACCCAACGCGCCCATGCCGATCAGGATCGCGACCGCGACCGCGGTCATGCCCTGGACTTGCGCCAAACTCGCTACGTTACCCATGTCAACTCCTTGAACGAAACGCTGTGTCGAAAAACCAAACCGATTTCAATGCTCGTCGTGCGCGTGCGCCATCGACAGGTACACGATCGTCAGCATCATGAAGATGAAGGCCTGCAGCAGCACGATGATGACGTGGAAGCTCCCCCAGACGACGCCGGCCAGGAACTGCCCGATCCACGCGATGATCGCGCCGGTGCGCGTCGGCCAGCCGCTGGTCAGCGCGAACAGGCCGATCAATATCATCACCAGCTCGCCGGCGAACATGTTGCCGAACAGTCGCAGCGCCAGCGACACGGGCCGCGCGATCTGCTCGACGAAATTCAGCAGCACGTTGACCGGCGCGAGCGCCCAGTGGTTGAACGGGTGCAGGAAGAATTCCTTCGCGTAGCCGCCCACGCCCTTCTTCGCGAAGCTGAAGTACTGCACCAGCAGGAACACGGTGATCGCCATGCCGAAGGTGATGTTCGGATCGGTGGTCGCGACCGACTTGAAGTACTCGAGGCCGAAGCCGTGCTCGGCGACGACGGTCGACCACCAGTCGACCGGGAACAGGTCGATCGCGTTCATGAACAGGATCAGGCAGAAGATCGTGATCGCCAGCGGCGCGATCAGCGGCCCGGGCGAGTGCAGGTTGTCCTTGACGTTGTTGTCGACCATCTCGACGACGCCTTCGGCGTATTTCTGGAAACCGGTCGGCGGCTTGTCGATGTCGCGCTTCGAGGTGCGCAGCGCGATCGCGAAGGCGGCCAGGAACAGCACGCCCATCAGCGCCGACCAGAACAGGCTGTCGAGGTTCAGCGTCCAGAACGGGCTGTTGCCGAACTGCCAGGACCAGTTCGTCAGGTGGTGCTGGATGTATTCGGTGACGGTCGCCGGTCCCTGTGCAGCTTCTGCAGCCATCTTGTTCCGCTCACCCGTCCCTTACAGAAATCCGATCCGACCGAAACGCTTCCACATCATCCGGCGCGCAGCGTGCGCGCCAGCGCCACCCAGTAGGCGACGAAGGTCGCCACGTATCCCGCCAGCATCGGGCCCGGCGGCAAGCGCCGGCCGCGCAGCGCCAGCACGAACAGCACCACCGTCACCGCGATCTTCAGCCCCTCGCCGCGGTAGAAACCGCGCGCGATCGCCTTCGCGTCGCCGGCCGCGCCGCGGCGGAATCCGCTCGCGACCTGCACCAGGCTCCCCACCGTGCCGATCGCGCCGCCGACACCTGCGGCGATGCCGGCCTGCATCCCGATGGTCACGGCGCAGACCAGCGCGACCGCTGCCGCGATCGCCGCCTGCCCGGCCACCAGCCCCAGCGCCTGGCGTCGCGCGAGCGCAAAGTCGTAATTCGTCAGCGGTTTATCCAGATTCGGCGAGGGCTTTCAGGCCCGTCGCAAAGGCGGCGCATTATAGGGAGGAGAGCACGGCGCATCAACGCATTTAACGCGGCGCATCAAGAGCGCGGCGCGGGCCCGCCGGGGGCGCTATTGGATGTGCGCGAGGATGCCGTCGAGTTCATCGAGACTATGGTAAGCCACGACGAGTTTGCCGCCGCCTTTCGCCGTGTGCTGGATCTGCACCGGCGCGCCGAGCTTTTCCATCAGCTCGTGCTCGAGTCGCTCGACGTTCGGATCGCGCTGCTTGCCACCGGCCCCACCGTCGGCGCCCGGCTGGCCCTTGGCGGCCGGCTGGCTCAATCGCCGCACCAGGGCCTCTGTCTCGCGTACAGATAGACCCTTTTTCACCACCAATAGCGCAAGTTCGACCTGTTTTCGACGATTTTCGAGTCCCAGTAGCGCACGGGCATGGCCCATGTCCAGCTCGCGCCGTTCGACCAGTTCGCCGACCTCGGGCGCCAGCTCCATCAGGCGCAGCAGATTGCTGACCGCCGCGCGCGAGCGCCCGACCGCTTCGGCCACCTGCTGGTGCGTCAGCCCGAACTCCGCGATCAGCCGTTCGAAGGCACGCGCCTCCTCGAGCGGGTTGAGGTCTTCGCGCTGGATGTTCTCGATCAGCGCCATCGCGACGGCGGCCTCGTCGGGCACCGTGCGGATGATCGCGGGCACTTCGGTGAGGCCGGCCCGCTGCGCGGCGCGCCAGCGCCGTTCGCCGGCGATGATCTCGTAGTGCTGCTCGCCGCCGCCCGCGCCGCCGCCGGCCGGCCCGACCGGCCGCACCAGGATCGGCTGGATCACGCCCTGCCGTTTGATCGAATCGGCCAGCTCGCCGAGCGTGTCCTCGCGCAGGTCGGCGCGCGGCTGGTAGCGGCCGCGCTGCAGCAGTTCGACCGGGAGCTTCGTCAGTTGATCGCCGCGCGGCAGGCCCGCGGCGCCAGCGCCGCCCGCCGGCGCGCCGGCGGTCGGGGCCGGCGGCGTCGAGCGCGCCTGGCCGAGCAGGTCGGCGAGTCCGCGGCCGAGCGTGGGCTTCTTCTGGCTCATGCGCGCACCGCCGTCACGAGACCGCCGCCGGCTGCATGATGTCATCCCGCCGCAGCATTTCACCGGCGAGTGCGAGGTAGGCGAGCGCACCGCGCGAATCCTTGTCGTGCACCAGCGCGGGCCGGCCGAACGAGGGCGCCTCCGCGAGCCGCACGTTGCGTGGCACGACGGTGCGGAACACCTTGTCGCCGAAGTGCTCGGTGAGCTGCGCGCCGACCGCGATCGCGAGGTTGTTACGCGGGTCGTACATCGTGCGCAATATGCCTTCGATCTCGAGCTGCGGGTTCGCCGCGGCGCGGATCTGCTCGATCGTGGACACCAGCGCCGACAGCCCTTCGAGCGCGTAGAACTCGCACTGCATCGGGATCAGCACGCTGTCGGCCGCGACCAGCGCGTTCACCGTGAGGATATTGAGCGAGGGCGGACAGTCGATCAGCACCACGTCGTACCCGCCGCGCACTGGCCGCAGGGCCTCGCGCAGCCGCGTTTCGCGCCCCTGCGGCACCGCGAGCAGCCGCACTTCGGCGGCGGTCAGGTCCTGGTTCGCGGGCAGCAGCGCCATGCCCGGCGTAGCCAACGGCTGGATCGCCTCGGCGGCGGTGCATTCGCCGAGCAGCACCTCGAGCGTGCCGCGCGCGAGCTGCGACTTGTCGATGCCGCAGCCGGTGGTCGCGTTGCCCTGCGGGTCGAGGTCGACGAGCAGCACCTGGCGGCGCGTCGCCGCGAGCGAGGCGGCGAGGTTCACCGCCGTCGTCGTCTTGCCGACGCCGCCCTTCTGGTTGGCCACCGCGATGACGCGCTTCATAAGGCTTTAGTTTAGGACAGGCGCAGCGAAACGAGGCATCTTTCCGCCTCGAGCCCGGGCACCTGCACGGTCCGCACGCCCACGAGCGCCCAGTCGGCCGGAAGTGCCGCGATTTCAGCCTCGGGGCGCTGCCCCTTGTAGGCCAGCAGCAAGGTGCCGGGGCGGGAGAGCGGCCGGGCGAGGGCGGCGAGTTCGGGGAGGCTCGCCACGGCGCGCGCGAGGATCGTGTCGAAGGGTTGCGCGGGGTGCAGCTGTTCGGCGCGCGCATGCACGGCCTCGACGTTGCCGAGCCCGAGGGCGCGCGCGGCGTGCGCGACGAAGCGCACCTTCTTGGCGGTGCCGTCGATCAGCGTGAAGTGACGTTCCGGATGCGCGATCGCGAGCGGGAGGCCGGGGAAGCCGGCGCCGGTGCCGAGGTCCGCGATGCGCGTGCCCGCCAGGTCGCCGCTCGCGGCGAGGCTGTCGAGCAGGTGCCCCGAAATCATCGCTTCAGGCTCGGTGATGGCGGTCAGGTTGTAGGCGTGATTCCACTGCGCGAGTTCATCGAGCAGCCGCAAGAGCTGCGCCGCCATCGCGGGCGTGAGCATGACGCCGAGCCGGCGTGCGCGCTCGCGCAGGTCTTCGATCGCCGCTGCCTGCATGGGTTGCCTAAAACGCCGTCGCGGGCACAATACCCGGCGGTTCAACTGAGGTGGGGACGATAGCAAAGATGCGCCGACCGAACGACGCGCGCTCGCACAGGCACCGGGCCGGGACATCCGGCCCGCGTATGGCAACGCTGGCGCTGATGCTGGGGTTGGCGCTGGCGCCGGCCTGGGCCGCGCGCGTCGTGCAGGATGGCGTCGTGCAGGACGGCGTGCCGCCGGGCAGCGCCGACAGCAACGCCAGCCTCGCTCGCTATCGCGGTGGCACCGAAGCGCGGCTGCTCGACTGGCAGAGCGACGGCGCGCTGCTGGTCGCGGTGCGCTCGCAGGGACAGGACCAGCTGCAGCGCCTGCGTGGCAACAGCGCCTCCGGCGGCAGCGCGGGCTCGAGCGAGACGGTCGGCGCGCCCGGCGGCGCGATGAACGCCGCGGTCGCGCAGCCGTTCCGCGCCGACGCGCTCGCCTTCCTCGGCGATGAGCCGGGGCATGGCGGCGAAGCGCTGTACCTCGCCGCGCTGGCGGGCGGCGAAGTGCGGGAGCTGGTGGCATCCAGCGCGCATCCGGGCACGCCGGCCTGGGCGCACGACGGCCGGCAGCTCGCCTTCAGCGCGAGCCTCCCGGACACGCCCGGCACCAACCTCTATGTGCTCGATACCAGCGCCGCCGCGGGCGCGGCGCCGCGGCTCGCGGCCGCGGGCGGCGAGGGCGGCTGGCAGGTGCTCGAGTGGACCAGCGCCGACCGTTCGCTGCTGGTGCGGCACACGCTGGCCGAAGGGGGCGATGAACTGTTGCTCGTCGAGCTGGCCACGGGCGCCGCGCGCCGCATCGACGCGCCCGGGGAGCGCGCCCCGGGCTACGGCCACATCGGCGAGGCGCGCCTGCGCAGCGACGGCCGCGGCGTGTTCTTCGTCGGCGATCGGGGGAGCGATCATGCGCAGCTGCACTACGTCGATTTCTACGCGAACACCGACGAGGTGCTGGCGCCCGACCTCGAGGTCGGGCATTTCGACGTCAGCGCCAACAACCGCAGCGTGGCCTTGAGCTGGAGCGAATTCGGCTACTCGCGCGTCGCGCTGCTCGACCTGCCCGGCGGAGCGCGCACGACGCTCTCGTCGCTCCCGCCCGGCGCCGTCGATGCCCTGCGCTTCGACCGCGCCGGCGCGCGGCTCGCGATCGAGCTCGCGCCGAGCGCCGCGCCACGCGACGTGTACGTGCACGAGCTCGCCTCCGGCGCCAGCACGCGCTGGACGGTGAGCCAGATGGGCGAGTTCAGCGCGGCGCAGCTCGCCGCGCCGCAGAGCGTGCGCTTCCCGACCTGGGACCGCATCGCCCCCGGACGGCAGCGCATGCTGACGACGCTCCTGTACCGGCCGCGCGCGAGCGGCCCGTGGCCCGTGGTCATCATGCTCGGCGACGCGGGATTGCAGGCGCGCGCGCAGCTCGATCCCTTCGTGCAGTACTGCGTCAACGAACTGAAGCTGGCCGTCGTGATGCCGAGCCTGCGCGCCGGCGAACCGGGCATGCTCGACATGGGCGCGCTGCTCGCCTGGCTCGGCGCGCAGCCCGACCTGCGGCGTGACCGCGTCGTCGTGCTCGGCCACGGCGGCGGCGGCACGCTCGCCTTGGGCTCGCTCGGGCTGTACGGCGACCGGCTGCGCGGTGCGGTCGACATCGACGGGCCGGCGAGCCTCGCGCAGCTGGCCGCGGTGCGCTCGCCGGTGCTGCTGGTGCGCGGGCTCGAGCGCGCCGCGCTCGATGCGGGCGCGGCCGAGCAGCTGCTGTGGCGGCTGCGCGCCGCGGGCATCGAGAGCTGGTTCGTCGCGCCGCGCGAACTCGGCGGCACGCTCGACACTGAGGACGAGCAGGCGAGCGCGCAGCGCGTGATCGCGCAGTTCCTGCGCCAGCGCGTCGCCGGCTAGCGCGGCGGCGAGGCCCGGGGCCTACTTGAAGTTGAAGCTGTGCCGCTCGACGGTCCTGAGCGGCGGACGCTGCGCGGCGTAGTACGCGGCGATCGCCTTCACGTCGGCGGCCGAGAGCTGGCCCGCGAACTGCGCCATGATCGGATTCTTGCGATCGCCCTTCTGGTACTCGACCAGCGCGCGCTCCAGGTAATCGGCATGCTGGCCGGCCAGCGTCGGGTAATCGCCGGTGATGCCGACGCCGTTCGCGCCGTGGCAGGCCGAGCACAGCTCGGTGACCTTCTGCGGCGCGGCGCCGGTCGCCGGCGCGCCGGCCGGCAGCGCGGCACCGGAGAGGTAGGCGGCCACGTCTTCGATATCCTGGTCGCTGAGCGAGCTGGCCTGCGCGTACATCGTGGCGTGCGAGCGCTGCTTGCCGCGGTAGCCCTTCAGCGCCGCGACGAGGTACTCGGCGTGCTGGCCGGCCAGCTTCGGCACGTTGTAGTTCGGGTACACGTTCTTGTAGTTCTCGATGCCGTGGCAGCCGAGGCAGGTGTAGCCGAGCTGCTTGCCGCGCGCCGCGTCGCCGGCCGCCTGCGCGGCGCCGGCCAGCGCCAGCGCCAGGGTGACGGCGGCGAGCCGGGCCCACCGGGACGACATCGAAGGCATAATCGGACTCCGCTACAGGGGGCGCGCTGCGCCGTAAAATGGCGGCAAAGTGTACGGATTCACCAGCGGATTTGCCACTGCATGATCGCCCTGATCCAGCGCGTGACGAGCGCCCGCGTATCGGTGGAGGGCCGCACTTGCGGCGAGATCGGCGCGGGGCTCCTCGCCCTGATCGGCATCGAGCGCGGCGACGGCACCGCCCAGGGCGAGCGGCTGCTCGAGCGGGTGCTCGACTACCGCGTGTTCGCCGATGCGCAAGGGCGCATGAACCGTTCGCTCCGCGACACCGGCGGCGGGCTGCTGCTCGTGCCCCAGTTCACGCTCGCGGCCGACACCTCCTCGGGCACCCGGCCGGGGTTCTCCACCGCCGCCGAGCCGGCTCGGGCGCGCGAGCTGTACGAGCAGCTCCTGGCCGCTGCCCGGCAGGCGCACCAGCCGGTCGGGAGCGGCGAGTTCGGCGCCCACATGGCAGTGTCCCTGACCAACGACGGTCCGGTGACCTTCTGGCTGGAATCGGGCCCAAAAGCGTGACGCGCGGCAGACTGCGGGCCGCTGCGTTCACGGCCTGAGGCCAAGTTCGCCTATCATTGAGTGTCTGGCATCAAGGGCGCAGTCCCGGAGGACGTCATGGACCTGTTTTCACCCAAGCACCTGCTGGTCATCCTGGTGCTGGTGCTGCTCGTGTTCGGCACCAAGAAACTGCGCACGATCGGCTCGGACCTCGGCGCCGCGGTGCGCGGCTTCAAGAAGTCGATGAACGAAGGCGACCAGGAAGAGCAGCTCGCCCAGAAGCAGCTGCCGCCCTCCGGCAAGGACGCCGAGTTTCCCGAGAGCAACCCGGCGAGCACCGCGCGCCAGGACGATCGGCGCGCCTGACCGCCCCGCACCCAGCAGCCGCTGCGATGCTCGACATCGGATTCTCGGAGATCCTGCTGATCTTCGGCCTGATGCTGGTCGTGCTGGGGCCCGACAAGCTGCCGGGCGTGGCGCGCACGATCGGCCGCTGGGCGGGCCGCGCGCGGGCGATGGCCCGCCAGTTCCGCGACCAGCTCGAGAACGAGGCCGAGAACCTCAACGTGAACCTGCAGACCCATACGCCGCCACCGGCGCAGACGCAGGCGCCACCGCCGGCCGCTGCGCCGGCCGCGCCACCACGATCCGGTCCCGCCGAGCCGTGGGTGCCGCCGGCCGATTCACCGCACGCCGATACGCCGCACACGCCGCCGGCCGCGTCGACGGCTCCGCCCGATGCGCCCCATGACCGGCGGGAGTGAACCGCTCCTCGAGGGCACGCTGATCTCGCACCTGCTCGAGCTGCGCACGCGGCTGATGCGCGCGTTCCTCGGGGTCATGCTGGTGTTCATCCCGTTCGCGTTCTATTCGAACCACCTGTTCGAGTGGCTCTCGCATCCGCTGCTGCAGCAACTGCCGCCCAACAGCACGCTGATCTCGACCAGCATCATCGCGCCGTTCACCGCGCCGCTGAAGCTGGCGTTCATCGCCGCGCTGGTCGTGGCGATGCCCTACGTGCTGTACGAGCTGTGGGCGTTCATCGCGCCCGGACTGTACCGCCACGAGAAGAGCTTCGCGGTGCCGCTGCTGGTCTCGGCGGTGATCCTGTTCTACGTCGGCATCGCCTTCGCCTACTACGTGGTGTTCCCGCTGATCTTCAATTTCTTCGTCAACACCACGCCGCGCGGCGTGCAGCTGATGGCCGACATCTCGATGTACATGGATTTCGTGCTGGTGCTGGCGTTCTCGTTCGGCATCGCCTTCGAGGTGCCGGTGGCGGTCGTGCTGCTGGTGCTGATGGGCATCGTGCCGCTGGAGAAGCTGACGCAGATCCGCGGCTACGTGCTGATCGGCGTGTTCATCATCGCGGCGATCCTGACGCCGCCGGATGCGCTCTCGCAGACCGTCATGGCGGTGCCGATGTACCTGCTGTACGAGGGCGGCATCCTGATGGCGCGCATGATGATGCGCAGCCGCGCCAGGGCGGAAAAGCCGGCCGCCGGGGAGAACGAGTGATGTCGAACCATGCGGGGGCCGCACCCATCGTGCGCACCGAACTCACGGCGCGCGGACTCATCCTCGGCGTCGTCATCACGGTGCTGTTCTCCGCCGCCAATGTCTACTTCGGCCTGAAGGCCGGGCTCACGTTCGCGACCTCGATTCCGGCCGCGGTGATCTCGATGGCGGTGCTGCGCGGCTTCAAGGGCATGACGGTGCAGGAGAACAACATCGTGCAGACGGTCGCCTCGGCGGCCGGCACGCTCACTTCGATCATCTTCGTGCTGCCGGGTTTCGTCATCATCGGCTGGTGGACCGGCTTCCCGTACTGGGTGTCGACCGCGATCTGCGCGCTCGGCGGCATCCTCGGCGTGATGTATTCGATTCCGCTGCGGCGTGCGCTGGTGACGCAGTCCGACCTGCCGTACCCGGAAGGCGTGGCCTGCGCCGAGGTGCTGAAGGTCGGCGGCGGCGAGCAGGCCGATGCGGCGGCGGTCGAGGAGAGCCGCGACGGGCTGCGCGCCGTGGTGTGGGGCTCGATCGTCTCGTCGGTGTTCGCCGTCGTGGTGGCGACGCGCATCTTCGCCAGCGACATCGTGCGCGTGTTCCGCGTCGGCGACCGCGGCGGCGTGAGCGGCTTCGACCTGCTGCTGTCGTTCGCGCTGTTCGCGGTCGGCCACCTGGTCGGGCTGTGGGTGGGCGTCGCGATGGGCGTCGGCGCGCTGATCGGCTGGGTGTGGGGCGTGCCGCACTTCTCGGCGCTGGCGCCGGCCAGCGACACGCTCGCGCACCTGGCGCAGGCCACGTGGAGCCACAAGGTGCGCTTCGTCGGCGCGGGCACGATCGGCGTCGCCGCCGTGTGGACGCTGGCCAAGCTCGTCAAACCCGTCGCCGACGGATTGCGTTCCGCGATGGCCGCCTCGCGCGCCCGCGCCGCCGGCAACGCCGCGCTCCTGCCGCGCACCGAGCAGGACATCCCGATCGGGCAGGTGGCGCTGATCTCGCTCGCCTGCATGCTGCCGATCGCCTGGCTGCTCGCGGATTTCAGCGCCAGCAGCGGCCTCGGCGGCCACATGCTGCTGCTGGTGGTGGCCGGCGTCGCGTACATCGCGCTGATGAGTTTCTTCGTCTCGGCGGTCTGCGGCTACATGGCCGGGCTCATCGGCTCGTCGAACAGCCCGCTGTCGGGCATCGGCATCCTGGTGGTGATCGGCGCCGCGCTGCTGCTGGTGTTCGGCGTCAAGGGCGGCGTGCCGGCCGGCGCGGAAAAATCGCTGGTCGCCTTCGCGCTGTTCGTGACTTCGATCGTGTTCGCGGTCGCCACCATCGCCAACAACAACCTGCAGGACCTGAAGACCGGCCAGCTCGTCGACGCGACGCCGTGGAAGCAGCAGGTTGCGCTCGTCGTCGGCGTCATCGCCGGCGCGGCGATCATCCCGCCGATCCTCGACATCCTCAACCACGCCTACGGATTCGTCGGCTCGCCCGGCCCGGTGCGCGAGCACCCGCTCGCCGCGCCGCAGGCGGGCCTGATCTCGGCGCTCGCGCAGGGCGTGATCCAGGGCAACGCCGACTGGAGCCTGATCCGCATCGGCATGCTGATCGGCGTCGTGGTCATCGCCGCGGACGAGACGCTGCGGCGCGTGACGAAGTCCGCGCACCTCTCGCCGCTCGCGGTGGGCCTCGGCATCTACCTGCCGACGCAGAGCACGCTGATGGTCGTCGTCGGCGCGGTGGCCGGCTGGTATTTCGACCGGCGCGCGGAGCGCGGGCCGCGGCCCGAGGCCACCAAGCAGCTCGGCGTGCTGCTCGCCTCGGGCCTGATCGTCGGCGAAGGCCTGGTCGGCGTGGTGATCGCCGGCATCGTCGCCTTCTCCGGCAAGGATTACCCGCTGGCGCTGGTCGGCGACGAGTTCGCCGGGCATCCGGCCGAATGGCTCGGCGCCGGCGCCTTCGTGATCGTCACGTTCCTGTTGTATCGCTGGGCGGCGCGCCTGCGCCGCGGCTGACGACCACGGTGACCCGCGGCCGCGGGCCGATGAACCAGGAGCCGACGACGCCGGCCAGCCCGACGACGATCGCGCCCAATAGCGCGGCGCGAAAACCGGCCAGCGTGAAGCGCGGCTGCAGCAGCCAGGCCACGAGCTCGAGCATCATGGCGTTGATGACGAACATGAACAGGCCGAGGCTCAGCACGGTCAGCGGCAGCGTCAGCAGCACGATGAGCGGGCGCAGCAGCGCGTTGACGAGGCCGAGCAGGAGCGCGGCGATGACCAGCGTGGCCTGGTCGGCGAAGTGGATGCCGTCGACCCAGCGGCTCGCGAGCCACAGGCCCAGCGCCGCGACCGCCGCGCGCAGCACGAAGCGCGTCACGCCGACTTGGCCTTGGCCTGGCGTTCGACCGCGACCTTGAGCCGCGCCAGCGCCTGGCCCCAGCCGCCGCGCAGGCGCTGGTAGTAGGTGTCCCAGCCCTCGTCCATCGGGAAGCCCGAGCCCAGCAGCCTCAGCACCGCCACGTCCTGTTCGGTGTCGAGGATGAAATCATCGACGATCACGGCCTCGCTCTCCGGGAGGCCGGGCGGCGGCATGTAGATCAGGCGCAGCCGCCGGCCCGGATCGAACACGTCGATGTGCGCCTCGCGCTCGAGGTCGCGGTCGGCGCGCACGTAGTAGCTGCCGCCGGGCTTCGCGCTGATGCGCGCGCCGCGGCCGTACCACAACGACACCATCTGCGGGTCGATGAGGCCCTGCCACAGCATCCCGAGCGGCGCGTTCACGTCGATGCGGTGCGCGTAGCCGCGCGTGCGCTCAGCCATTGCGGCTTCCTTCCCGGCCACTGCGGCGGCTTGATTCACCGCCACCCGCGGCGCCGGCGCCGCGGCCGCCGCGCTCACGCCACAGCATCCATGCGAACGGCACGAGCGATACCGCGATGATCAGCAGGGTCACCAGGCCGAAGTTCTGTTTCACGACCGGCAGGTTGCCAAACAGGAAGCCGCCGCACAAGAACAGAGCGACCCAGCCGGCGCCGCCCACCACGTTGAACAGCTGGAAGCGCGCCGGCGGCATGCGGCTGACGCCCGCGACGAAGGGCGTGAAGCTGCGCACCACCGGCATGAACAGCGACAGCACGATCGCGACGCCGCCGTGGCGACGGAAGAAGTCCTCGGCGCGCTGCAGGTGCTCGAGCCGGAACAGGCGGCTCTTGCCATCGAAGACGCCGCGCCCGACCCTCCTGCCGATCCAGAAATTGGCGCTGTTGCCGGCGATCGCGGCCGCGCCGAGCAGCGCCACCAGCCAGGAGAGGTGCAGCGTGCCGCTGGTGTCGACCGCGCTGAGCGCGCCCGCGCCGAACAGCAGCGAGTCGCCCGGCAGGAACGGCGCGAACACGAAGCCGGTCTGGCAGAAGATCACCGCGAACAGCAACGCGTAGATCCACAGGTCGTAGCGCGCGAGCAGCTCGACCAGGTGGCGGTCGAGATGCAGCACCAGGTCGATGAGAAACTGCAG
>DATKLZ010000085.1:0-49717 GCA_035542135.1 Steroidobacteraceae bacterium
GCGCAGCGAGCGCGGTGGCATATGGCGGATGGCAATGCAGCAGCACGCGCGCCTGCGGCACGTGCCGGTGCACGGCGCCATGGATGCACCAGGCCGACGGATCCGGCGCGTCGGGCCGCTGCATCGTCGCCGCATCATCCGCGTCGAGCAGCAGCAGGTCGCTGGCCCGAATCGTCGCGAAATGCTTCCAGCGCGGATTCAGCAGGAATTGCCGCCCGTCGGCCGAGACGCAGGCGCTGAAGTGATTGCCGACGGCCTCGTGCCAGTTGAACTCGACGGCCAGCCTGAAGGCCGCCGCCAGATCGACCCGCAATGTCCACTCCGCGCTCATCGATCCCGGATCCCCTCGCGATGCTGCCACCCGCGCCGCCGGCTGCGGCCGGCCACGTGGCATATTATGCTTGCTCACGCGCCACCGCCATCGAGTACCCCATGCCCACCACGCCGCTGATGAATGAGCAGTGGATCTACTGCCAGCGTCCCGACGGTCCGGTCGGACCGCAGCATTACGAGCGCCGCACGGTGCCGATCGAACCGACGGTCGCGGCCAATGAGGTGCTGGTGGAAACGCGTTACATCAGCGTCGATCCGTACATGCGAATCCAGCAGGCGGCGCGCGACACCTACGACGTACCGCATCCGCTCGGCATCGTGCAGCGGGCCGGCACCGTGGGCCAGGTGCATGCTTCCGCGAGCGAGCGCTTCCGGGTCGGCGACTGGGTGCTCGGCTTCGGCGGCTGGCAGCGTTACCACCGTGCACATGCCGACGAACTGCAGAAGCTCGATCCGGCCGCGGCACCCGTCACGACCGCGCTCGGCGTGCTCGGCATGCCCGGCCGCACCGCGTGGTTCGGCCTGATGGACGCCGGCAAGCCGAAGCCGGGCGAGACGCTGGTCGTTTCCGGAGCCGCCGGCGCCGTCGGATCATTGGTTGCGCAGTTCGGCCGACGCGCCGGCTGCCGGGTGATCGGCATCGCCGGTGGTGCGCGCAAATGCCGGTTCCTGACCGATACGCTCAGGCTCGACGGCGCCGTCGACTATCGTGCCTGGCCTGATGCCGCCGCGCTGGCCACGGAATTGCGGCGCATCACCGGCGGCGTCGATATCTATTTCGACAACGTCGGCGGCTGGATCACGGATGCCGTGATCCCCTTGATCAAGCGCCGCGCGCGCATCGTGATCTGCGGCGCCATCAGCCAGTACCAGGGCGGGCTCGACCAGCCCGACCAGGGTCCGCGACTGCTGCCACACATGCTGTACCAGCGGGCCACGATCCAGGGCATCCTGTCGCGCGATTTCCTGCATCGCATGGACGAGATGAAATCCATCGTCGCGCCCTGGGTGCAGCGCGGCGAGATCGTGTCCGAGGAAACGATCGTCGATGGCTTCGATCAATTGCCGGCGGCGCTGAACAGCCTGTTCGAAGGCGCGAATGTCGGCAAGTTGCTGGTCAGGATCTGACAGGGAACGGAGACGCACATGCACAAGAGCAGGCTGGCGGGTTTCATCATCGACTGCAACAGCGGCGTGGACCTGGACACGGCGGCGCGCTTCTGGAGCGGCGCGCTGGGCATGCCGATGCGCGAGCTGCCCGGGGAGGAGGGCGACAGATACCGGCGCCTGGTCGATCCGGACGAACGGCTGCACATCGAAGTGCAGACCGTCTCGCACCCCAGCCGCGTGCACCTCGACATCGAGTCCGACGACATCGAGGCCGAGGTGCGCCGGCTCGAGAAGCTGGGTGCCAAGCGCGTGCAGCAGGTGCACACGTGGTGGGTCATGGAAGCCCCGACGGGCCAGCGCTTCTGCGTCGTGCGCGCGCAGGGCGAGGGACTTGCGCGGCAGGGCCGGCAGTGGGACTGAACGCAGCGCTCAGCCCGGGGGATTGCCGCAGGCGCGTTCGCTCCGTTGCACGTGGAAGACACCCTGCCGTGGCTCGACGGTGACGAGCGATTCCACCTTCGCGCCCGGCTGATCGCAGCCCGACTCGACCGCATGCACGGGCTGCGCACTGCGGCGCACGGCCTCCCAGGTGCGGGCGTCGAGTTCCAGCGGTTCATCCGGCGACTCGGCGGATGCAAACACGTGCAGGCGCGCGTTGTACTTCGACACGCCGACCAGCACCATCAGGTGCTGCCCGCAGGCGGGGGCGCCGACCTGCAGCAGGAACTCACTGGCACGCCCGTCGTGGTTGTAGTCGGCGATGCGCATGATCGCGGCGGGTGGCCGCGCGCGCACGCGCGCGAGGAAGTTGAGGTCCGAGGCGTGGTGCCAGTCGTCATCCTCATCGTGCGCCGAGGCCGGTATCGGCTGCCAGCGCTGCACGACCGCGAGACCACCCGCAGACGCGATCGCACCGGCGTGGAAGAAACCGGTCAGGTCGAGCACTTCGCGGGCCGCGCCGCGGCGCAGGCGCACCAGCGAAAGCCGGCCGGCCTCGCCGTAGGCGAAGCCGGAACAGGGGCAGGCCAGCGCCACCGTGACATCGTCGGGTCCGCAGGCCGACGCGGGCAGCCGATCCCATTCGAGCTTCCAGGTCTCGTCGACGCCGTTCACCTGCACCACGCGCTGCTCGCGCACCAGGTCGTTGACCTCCGCGCCGCGCACGGCAACGGCGGCCAGGCCGACTCCGGCGAGCAGCAGCGCTTTGGATTTCAGGCCACGCATGGATCGGGGGTCAGGTGCGCAGCAGCGCCCGCAGCGCGGACACCGTGCGTTCGATTTCGTCCGCCGTGTTGTAGTGCGCGAGCCCGATGCGCAGCACGCCTTCCTTTTCGTCGAGGCCGAGCCGGCGCGCCAGCTCCAGCGCGTAGTTGTGGCCGGACCACACGTTGATGCCCTGCGCCGCCAGCGCGCGGGCAAGCGCGCTGTTGCGGTGGTCGCGATGCGTGAAGGATACGGTCGGCACGCGCCGCGCGAGTTGGCGCCCGTCGGTGATGCCCCGCACCTCGACGCCCGGAATCGTGCCGAGGCCATCGATGAGCCGTTGCGCCAGCGGCATCTCGTAGGCGGTCGCCGCCTGGTAGGCGCCCGCGATTCGATCGGCGAGCGAGCCGGATGCGCCGGTCAGTTCGCCCAGCCACGCGAGGTAGTCGGCCGCCGCCGCCACGCCAGCCAGCAATTCGGTCTGCGGCGTGCCGGTTTCGTGGCGACCGGGGGGCGCTTGCGGCGCGCAGCGCACCGCATAGGCATAGGTTTCAGCCAGCAGCGCCTCACGCCCCCACAGCACGCCCAGGTGCGGGCCGAAGAACTTGTAGGCCGAGCAGGCGAGGAAATCGCAACCGAGCGCGGCGACATCCGCCTTGCCATGCGGCACGAACTGCACGGCATCGACATAGACGAGTGCTCCGGCCTGCCGCGCGAGCCGTGCCAGCTCGGCCACCGGATTGATCGAGCCGGTCATGTTGCTGGCATAGTTCAGCGCCAGCAGGCGAGTGCGTCCATTGAGCAGCGGCGCGAGCTCGGCCGGCTCGATGCGCCAGCTGTCGCGGTTGACCGGCAGCCAGCGCACGGTCATGCCGCGATCCTCGGCGAGCCGCAGCCAAGGCGACACGTTTCCCTCGTGGTCCATCTGCGTGACGATGAGCTCATCGCCCGGTCCCCACTGCCGGCCGAGCGAACGGGACATCTGGAAGGTCAGCATCGTCATCGACTGGCCGATGACGATCTCGCGCCCGGAAGCGCCGCCGAGCAGGGCGGCCATGGCCTCGTGGGCTCGCTCGTAGATTGCATCAGCAGCCTGCGAGGCCTGGAAATAGCCGCCCAGGTTGCTGGCCGCATCGCACATCGCCGCGGCGACCGCCGCCGATACCTGGCGCGGCACCTGCGTGCCGGCCGGGTTGTCGAGGTAGACGGCCGGGTTGTCGAGCGCCGGGAACTGCGCGCGCACTTGTTCGATCGGAAATGGCTTCACGTGCACCGGCCTCCGTGGGTCGGCGAAATTGTAGCGATTCCCGGCGCCCGGTGGGGGAGAAACCGCGCCGGCGCCGGCGCGGCGCTTCCCTGCCAGCCGTGGTTTTATTATCATGACCGTGATTAAAAAAAGGAATGGCCATGCGCGAGATCAGGATCCTCGGTCTCTTGGGCACCGGCGTGATCGGCGGCGGGTGGGCGGCACGCGCGCTGCACTTCGGCATCGACGTGATCGCCGCCGACGTCAAGCCGCAGATGGAGCAATGGATCCGCGATGCGGTGGCCAATGCCGAACCGGCACTGGCGCGCCTGACGCTGGCGCCGCTTCCGCCCAAGGGCAAGCTCACGTTCACCACCGACCTGCATGCGATGGCGCGGCAGGCTGATTTCATCCAGGAGAACATCCCCGAGCAGCTCGAGCTCAAGCAGCGCGTGCTCGCCGACATCAGCCGCACGGCGCCGCCCGATGTCATCATCGCCTCGAGCACCTCCGGCCTGATGCCGAGCGACCTGCAGGCGAAGATGACGGCGCCCGAGCGCCTGCTGGTCGGCCATCCGTTCAACCCGGTGTACCTGCTGCCGCTGGTGGAGCTGGTCGGCGGCAAGCAGACCTCGCCGGCCACGATCGAGGCGGCGCGCCGGTTCTACACCTACATCGGCATGCATGCGCTGCACGTGCGCCGCGAAGTGCCCGGGCACCTGACCGACCGCCTGCAGGAAGCGATGTGGCGCGAGATCCTGCACATGGTCAACGAGGGCGTGGCGACCACCGGTGAGCTCGACGACTCGATCATCTACGGCCCGGGGCTGCGCTGGGCCGCGATGGGCATGAACCTCATCTATCACCTCGCCGGCGGCGAGACCGGCATGCGGCACATGCTGCACCAGTTCGGGCCTTGCCTCAAATGGCCGTGGACCAAGCTCGAAGCGCCGGAGCTGACCGAGGAACTGATCGACCGCATGGTCCAGGGCACGCAGGAGGAGGCGGCGGGCCGTTCGATCCGCGAACTGGAGCGGCTGCGCGATGACTACCTGGTGGCGATCCAGCAGGTGCTGCGCCAGTACGACATCGGCGCCGGCGCCACGCTGCGCGCGCTCGAGCAGCGGCTGTATGCCGACCAGGCCGCGGCGCTGCCTGCGGTGGTGGACGGCGGCGCGCTGCCGCCCCTGGCCGGCGAGGTGCGGCCGGAGTGGATCGACTACAACGGCCACATGACCGATTCGCGCTACCAGCAGGCTTTCGGTGACGCCTTCGACGCGCTGTGCCGGCGCGTCGGCATCGACGAGGACTACCGCCGTCGCGTCGGCATGTACTACACGGTGGAGAGCCACACGACGCACCGCGCCGAGCTGCGTGCCGGCGAGGCGTACTACGTCGAGACGCGCGTGCTCGAGGTCGACGACAAGCGGCTGCGGCTGTTCCACCACCTGCGCCGCACCCGCGACAAGGTCGTCGCCGCCACCGGCGAGCACATGCACCTGCACGTCGGCGTCGAGACGGGCCGCACGACGAGTGCGCCGCAGCCGGTGCGCGCGCAGCTCGAGCGCCTGCGCGACGCCCAGGCCGGCGAGCCCCTCCCGCCGCAGGCGGGCCGCGCGATCGGCCAGCCGCGCGTGCCGAACTAGGCGGCGCGGGGCCGGCTGCTTGCCCAAGCGCGTCGATCACGCCCGGCGGCGCGATGAGATCGCGCTGGTCGCCTGCCGCGCCATCGCCGAACACGGTTTCGCGCGCGCAACCGTGGCGCAGATCGCGCACGCGGCCGGCTACACGACCGGCATGGTCGCCTACTACTTCGATTCCAAGCAGGAGATCATCCTCGCCGCGCTCCGCCTGATCCTCGGACGCATGGACCAGCGCCTGCAGCGCGCGCCGGGCGCGGCGCGCGGCGGACTGCTCGAGGTGCTGAGCGAGGCCCTGCCGATCGACGCGCAGCGACGCACCGAATGTGCATTCTGGACCGCGTTCTGGGGGCAACTCGCCGCGGACCCGCAGCTGAAGCGGCTGAACGCCTGGGTGCACCGCGAATACCGTAAACTGTTCGAGCGCTGCCTCGCCGAGCAGTGGCCCGAGTCGCAGGCCTGGCCGGCGGCGGTCCGGGAACAGGTGCTGCGATCGCTGATCGCATTCCTCAACGGCGTGACCACCAGCGCCGTGTCGAGTCCGCGCGACTGGCCGGCGCGCACGCAGCTGCGGCAACTCGAGCTGCACCTGCGGCTGCTGCGCGAGTGGGCGCAGGCGGCCGCCTGAGCACGATTTCCGGGAGTAGACGCCATGGATTTCTCGTTGACCGAAGAGCAGGAACTGATCGTCAAGACCACGCGCGCCTTCGTCGAGCAGGAACTGTTCCCGCACGAAAAGGAAGTGGAGGACACGGGCGTGCTGCGCCCGGAATTGCTGGCCGAGCTGAAACGCAAGGCGATCGAGGCGGGCCTGTATGCCGCCAACATGCCGACCGAGGTCGGCGGCGGCGGGCTCGATACGGTCAGCTGGGTGCTGTACGAGAAGGAGCTCGGCCGCGCCAACTACGCGCTGCACTACTGCTGCGTCGGCCGCCCGTCCAATATCCTGCTGGCCTGCCAGGGCGCGCAGCGCGAGCGCTACCTGCTGCCGGCGGTGCGCGGCGAGCGCACCGACTGCCTGGCGATGACGGAGCCGGGCGCAGGCTCAGACCTGCGCGGCATGAAGACCACCGCGGTGCGCTCCGGCAACGAGTTCATCATCAACGGCACGAAGCATTTCATCAGCCACGCCGACCACGCCGACTTCGTGATCCTCGTCGCGGCGACCGGCGTGGACGAGTCGGGCAAGATACCGCGCAAGAAGATGACCACGTTCCTGATCGACATGGGCCATCCGGGCTTCGAGGTGCTGCCGGGCTACCGCAACGTCTCGCATCGCGGCTACAACAACTGCATCCTGCGCTTCACCGATTGCCGCGTGAGCCCGGATGCCGTGCTGGGCGAAGTCGACAAGGGATTCGACGTGGCCAACACCTGGCTGGCGGCGACACGCCTGCAGGTCGCCGCCGGGTGCCTGGGCCGAGCCGAGCGCGCGCTCGATCTCGCCAAGCAGTGGGCCGCCGAGCGCGTGCAGTTCGGCCAGAACATCGGCAAGTTCCAGGGCATCGGCTTCAAGCTCGCCGACATGGCGGTGGAACTGCGCGCGGCCGAGTTGCTGTCGCTCGAAGCGGCGTGGAAGCACGACCGCGGCATCGCCACCGACGCCGATTTCGCGATCGCCAAGCTCAAGGCCAGCGAGATGCTGGCCATGGTCGCCGACGAAGCGCTGCAGATCCACGGCGGCATGGGTTTGATGTCCGACCTGCCGCTCGAGCGCATCTGGCGCGATGCGCGCATCGAGCGCATCTGGGACGGCACGAGCGAGATCCAGCGCCACATCATCTCGCGCGCGCTGCTGCGCCCGCTGGGCGGCTGAGCGCAGGCGCTCCCGGCGAACGGCGCCCTGGCCGCGCGTTAGCGTCCAGTCCAGCGCGGCTTGCGTTTCTCGGCGAAGGCGCGCGCGCCTTCCTTGAGGTCTTCGGAACGCGCCACGCGCTGCACCAGGTCGAGCGAATCGTGCAGCAGGAAGGCCTCGTGCTCGGCCACCACTTCGCTGTGGCGCAGCAGCTGCTTGATGGCCGGGAACAGCAGGGGCGGGCCGTCGGCGAGCTGCCGGGCGATCTCGCGCGCCTTCGCCAGCGCGCCACCCCTGGGCACGACGTGATTGACGAGGCCCCAGTGCTTGGCCTCGGCGGCATCCATCCACCGGCCGGTCATCAGGAATTCCACGGCGACGTGATACGGCACCCGGCGCCGCAGCTTGATCGTGCCGGAATCGGGCAGGACGCCGACATTGATCTCGGGCAGCGCGAAGGTGGCGTGCTCTTCGACGACGATGATGTCCGCGCCGATCATCAGCTCGAAGCCGCCGCCGCAGGCGATGCCGTTGACCGCCGCGATCACCGGCTTGTTCAGGTTGCGCGGGTGGTTCAGGCCCGCGAAGCCGCCCTCGCCCCAGTCGGAATCGGTGGCCTCGCCGCCGGCGGCGGCCTTGAGGTCCCAGCCGGCCGAGAAGAATTTCTCGCCGGTGCCGGTGACGATGGCGACGCGCAGCGCCGGGTCGTCGCGGAACGACTTGAACGTGTCGTTCAGCGCGCGGCTGGCCTTGAGGTCGATGGCGTTCGCCTTGGGCCGGTCCAGCCTCACCTCGAGCACGGCGCCGTCGCGCGTAATGACGATTCCATCAGCCATGATGCATTCTCCTCATGCAGTCCTGATCAGCGCATCGACCGCGACCACGCCACTGCCGGCAGGCCGCACGATCATCGGGTTCACATCGAGTTCCACCAGCCGGTCGAGCTCGGCCTCGGCGAAGCGCGTCACGGCGAGGATCGCATCGACCAGCGCGGGCACGTCACCGGCGGGCTTGCCGCGAAAGCCGCACAGCAGCTTGTGGATCTTCAACCGCTCGAGCGCGCCGCGCACCGCCGCCGGCGTGAACGGGGGCAGCAGGCTGACGCTCTCGTGCAGCAGTTCGGTCAACACGCCGCCGGCGCCGATCACCAGCGCCAGGCCGAACTGCGGATCGACGACGATGCCCACCAGCACTTCCGCCACCGCGTCGACGATCATCTGCTCGACCAGGACGGTGCCGGCGATCGCACTGAGCCGCCGGGCGGCGGCCTCCGCCTCGGTGGCGCTGCGGATGTTCAGCACGACACCACCGACATCGGACTTGTGCGCGATGGCCGGGTCGGCGGTCTTCATGACGACCGGATAGCCGATCGCCGTGGCGGCCGCGGCCGCTTCGCCCACCGGCACCTGTCGCGAGCGCGGCACCGGCACGCCATGCGCCTGCAGTGCAGACTTCGCCTCGAACTCCGACAGCATTCGCGCGGTCGCGCCGCCGCGCTGCGCCGGGCGCAGCAGCCTGACCGCGGCGCCCGCAGCCCAGGCCTCGCCCATCGCGCCGGCGTGATCGAGCGCCTCGAGCGCCTCGCGCTGGCCCTGCAGCGGGGCAACGCCGCTGCGCAGGCACTGCGCGCGGACCGCCGGCGGAATGGTTTCCGGGAGCGAAGCGAGCAGCGCGCCGCGCGTCGCGCCGGGGGAGGCGGTGGCCGCGACGAACTCCGAGATCACGTTCGTGAAGGCGGTGATGTCCGCGCCCGCCGGCGGGCAGTCGAGCATCAGTGCGACCGCGTCGAGGTCGCAGGCCAGCGTCGTGTCGAACAGCGTACGCAGCCGCGGCAGGTCGAACCAGGCATAGGTGTGCACGTCGAACGGGTTGCCGATCGTCACGCGCTCGCCGAGGATCTCGCGCAGCCGTTGCGTGCGCGCGGCGTCGAAGGCCGGAAAGCGGAGACCCACGTGGCGCGATACATCGGCGGTCATCGCAATGTCGCCGCCGGAAAAGCCCATCACCAGCACGCGCCGGCCCGGCAGCGGCCCGCCGGCGTGCAGGAGCTTCAGCGTCTCGCACAGCGCGGCGAGCGTCTCGCAGCGCGCGATGCCCGCCTGGGCGCAGAACGCATCGAACAGCGTGTCGGCGCCGGTCAGCGCGCCGGTGTGGCTCTGCGCCGTGCGCGCGGCCAGCTCGGTGCGGCCGGCCTTGACCAGCGCGATCGGCTTGCCCGCGCGGCGCGCACGCTCGGCGGCCTGCCCGAAGCGTGCCAGGTCCTGGATGCCTTCGACGTACAGGCCAAAGGCGCTGACGCGTTCATCGGCGCACAGCAAGTCGATCAGGTCTTCGACCGCCAGGCGCGTCTGGTTGCCCACCGTGAACAGGTAGCCGATCGGCAGCGAGCGCCCGTTGAAGGTCAGCGTGAGCCCGATGGTGCCGCTCTGGCATATCAGCGCCACGCCGCGCTCGAGCGGCTCGCCGACGACCTGGTCGGGCAGCAGCGCGCAGCGGTCGAAGAAATTCACGATGCCGTAGCAATTGGGGCCGAAGAACGGCACGGTCGGCGCCGCCTTGACCAGCGCGTCGGTCAGCGCGCGTCCCGCATCGGTGCCGAGTTCGGAAAAGCCGGAGGCGAAGCAGACGAAGCCGCCGGCCTTGCGCCGCTCGAGCGCCGCGGCGACCCCGATCGCTTCGGCTGCCGGAACGGCGATGAAGGCCTGGTCGGGCGATCCCGGCAGTTCGTCGACCGAGCGGTAGTAACGACACTGCCCGGTGGATTCTCGTGTCGGGTGCACGCGCCAGATCTGGCCGCGATAGCCGATCGCCTTGTTGCCCGCGGCGACGGCGTCGGTCCAGCCGCCGCCGATCAGCGCGATGCTCTGCGGGCGCAGCAGGCGCCGGACCTCGGCGTCACCGCGCACGATGGACGTCGAATCAGGCACCGGAACGGGTCCGCAACTCGATGCGTCGCGATCCGGAGGCGGGCGCCGCGATGCCGGCGGTCGCGGCCCTGAGCGCCTCGATCGCCGCCGCGACGCCATCGGGAAACGGCGCCGATGCGGTGGTGGCTCCCTGGTGCACGTGCAGCAGCATCATTTCGCCCGCGGCGACCGGGTCGTCGTACTGCGCAGTGTAGAAATCGAATGCGGCGTGCAGCCGCTTGCGATCGGCGCCGAGGATGCGCACGCGCACCTCGACGCGGTCGGCGGCCTTCACTTCGTGCAGGAAGTGCTGGTGCTGTTCGAGCGTGAACAGCGTGCACCCGGTCTCGCGGCGATAGCGCTCGTCGAGCCCGATGCGATCCATCAGCGCGTCGCAGGCGAGGCTCATGATGACGCCGTAGTAGCCGTCGCGCAGGTGGCCGTTGTAGTCGATCCACGCGGGATCGACCGCGGTGGAATAGATCGTCGGCGCCTGCACTAGGGCCTGCCCACGCTCAGTGGATCTTCAGGCGTTCCCGGGCCTGCGCGGGCGTGATGATCTTCGCGCCCATGGCCTCGATGATGGTGCGCGCCTTGGTCACCAGCTGCGCATTGCTCGCGTAGACGCCGCGGCTGAGGTACAGGTTGTCTTCGAGGCCGACGCGCACGTTGCCGCCGAGCAGGATCGATTGCGCGACCCACGGCATCTGCATCCGGCTGATGCCGAATGAGGTCCAGACGCAGCCGGGCGGCAGCGCGTTGACCATCGCCAGCAGGTGGCCGGTATCGGCGGGCACGCCATACGGGATGCCGCAGCACAGCTGGATCAGCGCGGGATCGGGAATCAGGCCTTCCTTGATCATCTGTTGCGTGAACCACAGGTTGCCGGTGTCGAAGATCTCGAGCTCGGCCTTCACCTTGAGGTCGCGCAGGATCGCCGCGCCCTTGCGCAGGTAATTGGGCGTGGAGATGTAGGCGCGATTGCTGTCGCCGAAGTTCAGGCTGCCGCAATCGAGCGTGGCGACATCGGGCCGGTACAGGCCTTCCTCGCACAGGTCGATGATGTGCCGCATGCGGTCTTCCTGCGACACGAAATCGGTGCCGGGCGCCGGCGTGTCCTGCATGCCGTGGTCGCCCACGTAGATGTAGCCGCCCATGCCGCAGGTGAGGTTCACCAGCACGTCGACCTTGCTCTCGCGGATCAGCTTGACGACGGCGCGGTAGTGCTTCGTCTCCATGCTGAACGCGCCGGTCTCCGGATTGCGCACGTGGATGTGCACCATCGCCGCGCCGGCCTGGGCCGCCTCGATGGCGGCGCCGGCGATGCCCTCAGGGGTGATCGGGCAGTGCGGGCTCTTGGTGACCTTGGTGTCGTCGCCGGTGATGGCGCACGTGATCATGACTTCGGGATTCATGGCGCATTATTTTATCGGGTTCGATATAAATAAGCCATTGCGATGCCGCGGGCTACGAGCGAGGGTTCGGCCAACCCCGACGCCGGCTACAGGCGTGGGTTCGACGCGCCCTGCCTACGCAAACCTTGCCGGCGGCGAGGGCAGCCGCACTTCGGGGATGCGCTCGCGCAGCAGCTCGTGGAACTCGAGCATCCAGCGCTCCAGCGTCGAGAGCCGCCCCGGCACGTAGCTGCTCGACTGCAGCCCGCGCTGCACCCGCTCGCACAGCCACGTGTCCTCGCGATTGGTCTGCCGGTTGATGCGATCGCTCAAGGCCCGGGCGATGCGCATCTCGCGGCGCGAGTCGGGCAGCCCGTAGACGGCGCCACGGATGATCGACTTGCCGGGGCCGTTGGGCAGGATCTGGAAGAAATCCATCTGGTCGGGCATCACGTCGATGCCGAGGTTGGGCAGCATGCTGTAGAAGCGCCAGCAGCGGCGGTTGGGCTCGGGCAGGTGCTGCGTCAGGCCGCCGATGATCTTCTGGTAGGTGCGCTCCGTCCAGCGCGACGAGGGTTGCTCGCGGAACCAGCCCGCGCCGCGTGCAACGCCGGGCACGCCGCGCTGGTCCTCATAATCCGGCGTGAACATGCGATTGAGGCCGGGGTGCCCGATCGGCACGTGGTAGGACTCCAGGTAGTTGTCCATCACGATCTTCCAGTCGACGTCCCAATGCTCGACGGTGATCGGCTGGAGCGGCTCCATGTCTTCGAAGCGGTAGGGCGTGAGTTCATCGCCGAGCTCGCCCCAGACCTCGCGTACCGGCTTCGGATTGCCGGTGATCGCGACGAACACGAAGCCGAAGGCGACGTCGACCTTGATCGGCTTGAGGCCGTTCTGGCTCCGGTCGAGATCGGGGAAGCTCTCGCGCACCGGCATGCCCATCAATGACCCGTCGTGACGGTATGACCAGCCGTGGTAGGGGCAGGTGACCGAAGTCGGGCAGGTACCCTGGCCGTCGACCAGGCGCGCGCCGCGATGGCGGCACACGTTGTGGAAGCCGCGGATCGTGCCATCGCGGTCACGGATCACGAACACGCTCTCCGGGCCGAGATCGAGCGTGGCGTAGTCGCCGCTCTTCTTCAGCGCGCTGATGTGCGTGACGATCTGCCAACTCGGGAGCAAAATGCGCTGGATTTCCAGGCGGGTCATCTCGGGGTGGCAATAGACCCAGGCCGGGAGGGCATGCGGTGCCGGATCGGGCGCCAGGGGTTCCAAAGCAGCGGTGGAAGTCTTCATCACTGCGCCCTCTCGGTGTATCGCAATTATACAGTCGTACAATTTACGCCAGGGCCTGATGGCTTGGCAAATCCACGGCTATGGCGACGCCGCATCTCGATAAAAAATTCATAAAAACAAAAACTTATAAGACTAATTAGAGAACATAATGCAGCACCGGGCGAGGCATCCTGCACCAGCAGTTTTCGGCTTCCAGGCTTCCAATGCTTCGAAGTATATGGTCATATAATCCATTCGGATCGCGGCGGCGGCGGCACGCGTGTGCCCTGCCCAAAGCCGCCATCCTCCGACCGTGCAGGAGGCTGCCATGGCCAGAAACTTGAGCAAGAGCAACGCCCACTTCCGCAAGGCCCTCACCCGGCTGCCGCTGGGTGTCGCATCCAATTTCCGCTACTGGGGCGAGGACCGCACGATCTACGTGAAGCAGGGGCGCGGCGCGCGCATCACGGACATGGACGACAACGTCTATGTCGACTATCGCCTGGGGTATGGGCCGGCGATCCTCGGTTATGCCGACCCGCGCGTCGACGCGGCGGCGCGCGAGGGCATGGAGGTCGGCGGCGTTTTCGCGCTGTCGACCGAGCGCGAGTACAAGGTGGCCGAGCGCATCCACAAGATGGTGCCGGCGGCCGAACTGGTGCGCTTTTCCAATTCGGGCACCGAGGCCGTGATGGCCGGCCTGCGGCTCGCGCGCGCCTACACCGGGCGCGACGAGTACATCATCCTCGAGGGCAGCTACCACGGCCTGTTCGACGCGGCGATGTGGTATACGCCGATGGAGAAGTGGAGCCAGGTCGGCGACCCGCAGGTGCAGCCCTACAGCGAGGGCATCCCGATGGGCCTGCGCGGCTTCGCGCACTTCGTGCAGGCAAACGACGCCAACCAGCTCGAGGACGTGTTCAAGCGCACCGCCGGGCGCATCGCCTGCATGCTGATCGAGCCGATCATGGGCAATTGCCTCGGCATCGCCGCCGAACCCGAATACCTGCGGCTCGCGCGGAGCCTGTGCGACAAGTATGGCACGGTGCTGCTGATCGACGAGGTCAAGACCGGCTTCCGCGTGGCGCGCGGCGGCGTGCAGCAGCTCTACGGCGTCAAGGCGGACCTGTGCACCTTCGCCAAGGCGGTGGCCAACGGCTACCCGATCTCGGTGCTGGCCGGGCGCGAGGACATCATGCGCAAGCTCGGCAAGGGCGTCGCCCACGGCGGCACGTACACGGCGCATTCGGTGTCGATGGCGGCCGCGGAGAAATGCCTGGAGATCCTCGACGAGACCGACGCGCTCGACCGCATCGCCGATTTTGGCACGCGGCTGCGCAACGGCATGCACGCGGTGCTCAATGCGCGCGGCATCCCGCACAGCTTCGTCGGCCACCCGTCGATGACCGGCCTGTATTTCGCGCAGAATCCGCCGCGCAATTACCGCGACTGGAAGGGGAGCGACTACTCCTTCTACGACGCGATGGCGAGGGTGCTGCACGATGAGCTGATCCTGTGCGAACCGGATTCGCGCGAACCGTGGTTCATCAGCGCGGCGCACGACGAATCCTGCTACGTCGACACGATGCGCGCCTTCGAGAAGGCGGTCGACGTGACGCTCGACGCGGCGCGCAACGGCCAGCTCGCGGCGCACGGCGCCTGACCGGCGTCCGCAGCGCCACGGCGCCGAAGATGGGGGAGCGCGACAAGCCGGACGTGCTGGTCGTAGGCGCCGGGCACAACGGCCTGGTCGCGGCCTGCTACCTGGCGCGCGCGGGCCTGTCGGTGCAGGTGCTCGAGCGCAATCCGCACATCGGCGGCGCCGCGGTCAGCCGCAGGCTGTACGGCGATTTCACGTACTCGAACTGCTCGTACGTGTGCAGCCTGCTGCGCCCGGAAATCATGCGCGCACTCGAGCTGCCGCGCTTCGGCCTCCAGATCATCCCGTACGACGGCGGCTGCACGATGATGCGCGACGGCGGCCACCTGGCGCTGTACGACAACCATGACGCGCTGCGCCGCGAGATCGCACGCCACTCGAAGCGCGACGCCGAGGCCTACGACCGTTACGCGCGCGACGTGATCCGGCAGTGCAAGTTCATCAAGCCGCTGCTGATGCGCGAACCGCCCGATCCGACCTCGTTCAAGCCGCGTGACATCCGCGAATTGCTCTACCTCGGCGGGCACTTCCAGCGCCTCGGCGAGCAACGCATGTACGACACGCTGCGCTTCTGGACGATGAGCGCCGCCGATTTCCTCGACGAGTACTTCGAGAGCGAGATCGTCAAGGCGCACATGGCCGGCAGCGCGATCATCGGCACGGCGCTCGGCCCGCGCTCGCCGGGCACCGCCTACGTGCTGCTGCACCACTACATGGGCGACATCGACGACACCGTCGGCGCGTGGGGATTCGCGCGCGGCGGCATGGGCGCGGTCACGCGCGCGCTGGCCGCGTCGCTCCAAGCGAGCGGCGGCACGATCCGCACCGATGCCGGCGTGGAGCGCATCCTGGTGCGCAACGGGCGCAGCGTGGGCGTCGCGCTCGCCAGTGGCGAGGAGATCCATGCGCGTCTGGTGCTCTCGAACATGGATGTGAAGCGCACCTTCCTCGAGACTGTCGACAGCAGCGAACTGCCGGAGGATTTCGTGCGCCAGGTGCGCAACTTCAAGATCCGCGGCTCATCGGGCAAGCTCAACATCGCGCTCGATGGATTGCCGACTTTCCCGGCCATTCCGCTCGGCTCGCCGAGCACGCGCGGCGACATGCACGTGACCGACACGATCGAGATGATGGAGCGCGCCTACGACGACTGGAAGGAGGGCACCTGGTCGCGTGCACCGTACATCGACATGTTGATTCCGACGCAGATCGACCCGACGATGGCGCCGGACGGCAAGCACTACATGTCGGTGTTCGTGCAGTACTGCCCGTACCAGCTCGCCAGCGGCCCCTGGGACGCGGACAAGCGCAAGGCCTTCGGCGACACGGTCATCGACACGATCGCGCGCCACAGCCCGGACTTCAAGAGCCTGATCCTGCACGCCGAGGTGCGCACGCCCTGGGACCTCGAGAACGAGGTGGGCCTGACCGAAGGCAACATCTTCCAGGGCGAGCTCACCTTCGACCAGCTGCTGTTCAACCGCCCCATTCCGGGATATTCGCAGTACCGCACACCGCTGCAGGGCCTGTACCTCTGCGGTTCGAGCACGCACCCCGGGGGCGGTGTCATGGGCGCGCCGGGCGCCAACGCCGCGCGCGCCGTGCTGCGCGATCTGCGGATGGAGGCGTCGTGAGCACCACGAGTTCACCGCGCGCCGCATTTGACTGCATCGTGGTAGGTGGCGGCCACAACGGCCTGGCCTGCGCGGCGTACCTGGCGCGCGCGGGGCGCAGCGTGCTGGTGCTCGAGGCGGGCGAGCACCTCGGCGGGGCGGCCGCGACGCGCGAGTTCGCGCCCGGGTTTCGCGTCTCCGCGTTGTCGCACCTGCTGCACCAGATGCCCGCACGAATCATCGAGGAACTGCAGCTCGAGCGGCACGGCCTCGCATGGGCGGCACAATCGCTGCCGACGGCTGTCCTGGCCGCGGATGCCGCGGCCGTGATCATCGACGGCGGCTCGCTCGACGGCCCCGTGGGCGCCGCCGATCGCGAGGCCTACCGGGAATTCCGTTCACAGCTCGGGCGATTCGCCGCGGCGCTGCAGCCCATGCTCGATGCGCCGCCGCCGCGGCTGGGCACCGATCGATGGAGCGACCGCCTGAGCCTGCTGTCGCTTGGCTGGCGCATCCGGCGCCTCGGGCGGCGCGACATGCGCGAGCTGCTGCGGATCGCCGGCATGAATGCCTACGACCTGCTGACCGAGCATTTCCAGGCGGCACCTCTGCAGGGCGCGTTCGGGCTGGATGCCGTGCTGGGCACCAATTTCGGGCCGCGCGCGCCGGGCACGGTGATGACGCTGTTGTACCGGCTCGCGCTCCAGCAGGGCGCGGGCGCCCGCGGGGCGGCGATACCGGTGGGGGGCATGGGCGCAGTCCCGGTGGCGCTGGCCGCCGCCGCGCAGGCCGCCGGCGCGCAGATCCGGCTCGCCGCTCCGGTCGCCCGCCTCACGGTGGCCGGCGATCGCGTGACCGGCGTGCGGCTGCAGTCCGGGGAAACCATCGACGCCACGACGGTCATATCGAGCGCCGATCCGAAGCACTCGCTGCTCGGGCTGCTCGGGGCCGAGCACCTCGATACCTCCTTCGTGCGCCGCGTGCACCACTTGCGCACCCGCGGGCTCGCCGCCAAGCTGCACCTCGCGCTCGACGGGCCGCCGCGCTTCACTGGCCTGCCGCCCGGTGCGCAGGGCGCCCGCCTGCTGATCGCGCCGACGCTCGATTACATCGAACGCGCCTTCAACCACAGCAAGTACGGCGAGTATTCAAGCGCCCCGGCGCTGGAGATCACCGTGCCCACGATCAGCGATGCCTCGCTCGCGCCGGCCGGCAAGCACGTGCTGTCGGCGATCGTGCACTACGCGCCGTACGAACTGCGCGGTGGCTGGGAATCACAGCGCGACGCCTTCACCCACGCGCTCGTCGGGCTGCTCGAGCGCTACGCGCCCGGCATTCGCGGCCAGGTCATCCACGGCGAATTGCTGGCGCCGCCGGACATCGAGCGCGAGTTCCGCATCCACGGCGGACACTGGCACCATGCCGATCTCGCGCTCGACCAGTTCTTCGCGGTGCGGCCGGTGCCCGGCGCCACGCAGCATCGTACGCCGCTGCCGGGCTACTACCTCTGTGGGGCGGGTTGCCACCCGGGCGGCGGCGTGGTCGGCATCGCCGGGCGCAACGCGGCGCGGCAGGTCATCGCGGAGGCGGGCAGGGCATGAGCGCGGCGAACGAGAAGACCACGCATTTCACGCAGCCGCTGCTGACCACGCCGTTCCACGAGCGCCAGCGGAGCCTCAGCCAGGTCGACAGCTTCGTGCCGTGGGCCGGCTATACGACCGTCGACGTGTTCACGAACGTCGGGCAGGAGTATTTCGCCGTCCGCAACGCCTGTTCGGTCTACGACCTGACCCCGATGGTCAAGTACCGCATCGCCGGACCCGATGCCGGCCGCTACCTCAACCGGCTGGTCACGCGCGATGTCGCCAGGCTCAAGGTCAATCGCGTCAGCTATTGCGTCTGGTGCAATGACGAGGGGCACATCATCGATGACGGCACCGTGTTCCGGCTCGACGAGCACGAGTACCGGCTGTGCACGGCCGAGCGCCAGCTCGACTGGCTGCTCGACTCCGCAATAGGCTTCGACGTGCAGGTCGCCGAAGTCACCGAGCAGGTCGCGGCGCTCGCGCTGCAGGGCCCGACCTCCTGCGCCGTGCTGCGCAAGCTTGGGCTGGTTGGCGTCGAGCGGCTCAAGCCGTTCGAATTCGGCTGGTTCGACTGCCAGGGCATGCGGCTCATGGTGTCGCGCACGGGTTTCACCGGCGACCTCGGCTACGAGCTGTGGGTCGATCCCGCGCAGGCCACCCAGCTGTGGGACGCCCTGATGAGCGCTGGCCGGAGCCGCGGCATCCGCGCGATCGGATCGAAGGCGCTCAACATGGTGCGCATCGAAGCCGGATTCCTGCTGCCGAACGTCGATTTCGTCTCCGCGGAGAACAGCATCCGCCTCGGCACCAGCCGCTCGCCGCTGGAACTCGGCCTCGGCTGGCTGGTCGACTTCGGGAAGGGGCATTTCACGGGCCGCCGAGCGCTGCTGGAGCAACAGCGCCAAGGCCTGAAACGGCAGCTGGTGGGGCTCGACATCGCCGGCAACAAGCCCGCATCGAACGCCTTGCTGTACACCGATCGCGATGGCCGTACCGAGATCGGCAGCGTCAGCTCGGCCATCTGGTCGCCAACTTGCAAACGCAACATTGCGCTTGCTATGGTCGAAGCGCCATATTTTGCGACGGGATCCATCGTGTGGGCGGAAATCTACCTGAGCCGCGAGCTGGTGTGGGAACGGCGCATGTGCCGGGCGCAGGTCGTGGACAAGCCGTTCTTCGCGCCCGAGCGGCGGCGCGTGACGCCGCCGGGTGAGTTCTGAGTGGGCCAGCCCGATCCCAAGCAGCTCGCCGACCGGCCCTGGCTCGATCCGAACGCACAGCCGCAGGTCGTCATCGACGGCGTGTGCAAGACCTATCCGGGCGTGACCGCGGTCGACAACGTGTGCCTGCGCATCTTCAAGGGCGAGATGTTCGCGCTGGTCGGCTCCTCGGGATGCGGCAAGACGACGCTGCTGCGCATGCTGGCGGGTTTCACGCAACCGACCGCCGGGCAGATCACGATCGACGGCGCGCTGATGAACGACGTGCCGCCGCACGAGCGGCCGGTCAACATGATGTTCCAGTCCTACGCGCTGTTCCCGCACATGACCGTCGAGAGCAATGTCGGCTACGGGCTGCGGCGTCTCCCGCTGACGCCCGAGGAGCGGCGCGAACGCGTGCAGGCGGCGCTCGACATGGTGCAGCTCGGCGGGCTCGGCCAACGCAAGCCGCACCAGCTCTCGGGCGGGCAGCGGCAGCGCGTCGCGCTGGCGCGCGCGCTGATCCGCCGGCCCAAGGTGCTGCTGCTCGATGAACCGCTGAGCGCTCTCGACAAGAAGCTGCGCGAGCAGACGCAGTTCGAGCTGATGAACATCCAGTACAAGGTGGGCACGACCTTCATCTTCGTCACGCACGACCAGGACGAGGCGATGGCACTCGCCACGCGCATCGCGGTCATGGACCACGGCAAGGTCATCCAGGTGGGCACGCCGGCCGAGATCTACGAGTTCCCGCAGACGCGTTTCATCGCGGATTTCATTGGCACCACGAATTTCTTCGAGGGCACCGTCACCGGCGTCGACGCCGGCCAGATCCGCGTGCACAGCGCGGAGGCGGGCGGCGAGATTCTGGTGGACGACCGTGGCAAGGTCAGCGTCGGCCAGCAAGTCTGGGTGGCATTGCGGCCGGAAAAGATCCGCCTCAGCAAGGAATCACCGGCCGGCGAGCGGCTCAACCGCCTGAAGGGCGTTGTCGCCGAGCTCGGCTACCTGGGCAATCGCTCCACCTACCGCATTCGCACGCCGGCGGGCAAGGTTCTGACGGTGCTCGGCAAGAACGAACAACGCACCTCGGAATGGTCGATCGACTGGAGCGACGAGGTCTACGTCAGCTGGAATGCGAACGCAGCCATCGTGCTGCAGTCCTGAACACAACTGCAATCGCAAATGCACGGGGTCAATCATGAGCACGCGTAACTTGGTCATCCGCAGGGAATCCCGCTTCTGCGCCGCCGCGGGCGCCTTGTGCCTCGCGCTGGCCTGGCACGCGCCGGCCCTGGCCCAAACCGCGCCGCAGGCTGAAACGCAGGGCGCCACCAGGCAGGGGAGCAGCGACCTGGAGGAGATCGTGGTCACCGCGACCCGGCGCTCCGAGGCACTGAGCAAGGTGCCGATCAGCGTCACGGCGCTCAACCAGGATTCCATGGACGCGCGCGGCATCAAGGATTTCCAGGACATCGCCCGCTTCACGCCCGGCATCGCCATCGACAATTCCGGCACCAACGCGATCTCGATCCGCGGCATCTCCTCCTCGGGCGGCGCGGGCACGACGGGCATCTACATCGACGACACGCCGATCCAGATGCGCGCCGTGGGCTTCAATCCCGACGACACGCTCCCCAAGACCTTCGACCTGGATCGCGTGGAAGTGCTGCGCGGTCCCCAGGGCACGCTGTTCGGCGCCGGCTCCGAGGGCGGCACGGTGCGCTACATCCTCACCGCACCCAAGCTCCACGGCTCGAGCACCTATCTGCGCAGTGAACTGGCGTTCACCGAAGGCGGGCAGCCGAGCTACGAGCTGGGCGTGGCCCACGGTGCGGCGCTCATCGACGGCACGCTTGGCGTGCGCGCCAGCGCCTGGTACCGGGAAGATGGCGGCTGGATCGACCGCGTCGATCCGAGCAGCCCGGCGTCCAATCCGACGGTCACCGAGCGCGCGGCCAACCATGCCTCGTCGTGGGTGCTGCGGCTGGCCGCCGCCTGGCAGGCGAGCGATCGGCTGCTGGTGACGCCGAGCATCATCTACCAGAACAGCAAGAAGCACGACGAATCGACCTACTGGCCGGCCTACTCGAATCCCGCGAGCGGGCACTTCAACAATGCGACGCCGGAACTCATGCCGGTTCCGGACAAGTATTACCTGCCCGCGCTCAAGCTGGAGTACAACCTGGCGCACAGCCAGATCATCGCCAACACTTCGTATTTCTCGCGCGATGAACAGTCCTCGTACCAGGGCACGGTCTACGACCTGGCCTATTACCAGTCGCTCGGCTGGCCCGACAACCCGAACAATGCCGGTTACTTCACCTGCGCCGATGGCAGCAACGCTCCGTGCAGCTGGTACCCGCTGATCGACGGCAATGGCATCCATCTGCCGCCAGGCTTCGAGAACTACCAGACGCCCAACCTGATGACCAACTCGCAGCGGACCTGGACGCAGGAAGTTCGCTGGCAATCGACCGACGATTCGTCGCGCTGGCGCTGGACGCTGGGTGCGTTCTGGCAGCAGGCGAAGGAGGGGAGTCTCGAGCAACTCAGGGATCCGCGCATCAACGAACTCTTCCAGTACCTGTATGCGCTCAATGCCATCGACATCTACGGTGACTACTATTCCTGCCCGGGCCAGGTGGGCACCTATACGGCGATCCCTGCCTGCGACGTCTATTACAACGACCAGCACACCATCGACCGGCAGTTTGCCGTCTTTGGCGAGCTGAGCTATGCCCTCACCGATCGGCTTCGCCTCACGGTGGGCGAACGGGTGGCGCGCACGTCGTTCTCGCTCACGCAGTACGCCGACGGCGTCGAGAATTACGGACCGTCCAACCCGCTGCCGGCATCCCATACCGAGACGCCGAACACGCCCAAGGTCAACGTCGCCTACCAGATGGATGGCGACAACCTGTTCTACGCCACCTACGCCAAGGGCTTCCGCGTCGGCGGCGGCAACCCGCAGCTGCCGGCCTTCTGCGACGCGGACCTGGACAACAACGGCTTCCCGGACGGCGCACCGCCGGCGTACCAGTCGGATTCCACGCAGAGCTATGAGCTCGGTTCCAAGAACGCGTTCGGGCCGGCTTTCAAGATCGCCACCAGCGTGTACTACATCCGCTGGCAGAACATCCAGCAGAGCGTCTACATCGGAGGTGGCTGCGGGCTGCAGTTCACGGGCAACCTGGGCCAGGCGGTCGCCAAGGGGTTCGACCTGCAGGCGGAATTCGCCGTGGGACCGATGAAGTTCGAGTTGGCGACCGGCTACACGGACGCCCGCTACACCAAGGCGACCTCGCTGCAGTCGCCGTTCTGTCCGTCGGCGTCCACGAACCCGTGCAAACCGCTGGCCAATGTGGGCGACGCCATTTCCGGCGAAGCCGCGATCGAGCAGTCCCCGGGCCTGGGTTCACCCTGGACGGCCGCGTTGGGCGCCCAGTACGACTTCAAGGCCGCGGGCCACGCGGCGTTCGTGCGCGTGGACTACCAGTACGAAGGCCGGAACAACTGGCTCTCGACGCTCCAGGATCCGAACTCCACGCAATACAACCCCGATACGTACACACTGCCGTCGACCGAGTTCCTGCAGCTGCGCGGTGGCGTGACGCTCGGCAATTGGAGCCTGGCGGCGTTCATCGACAACCTCACCAATTCGCACACGGTGACCAACTACCAGCTCGGCCAGGCCGATTCCTACAATCCAAACGGCACGCCCTCGGAGCAGCAGAACCAGTACACCTTCCGCCCGCGCACCTTCGGCATCAACGCCACGCTGCGCCTCTAGCGGCGCGGGCGGGCGCGAATCAGCATGGGCGCTGGAGCGGGCCGGGTGGACGTTCCGGGCGTGAGGCCGGGCTACTCGCTGCCGCGCGAGTATTACACCGACCCGGCCCTGTTCGAGCTCGATCTCGAACGCATGCTGCTGCGCCACTGGTTCTGCGCCGGCCACATCAGCAGCCTGCCGCGCGTGGGCGACTACTTCCTGGTCGACCTGGGCCGCGAATCGGTGATCGTGTGCCGCGCCGCCGACGACAGCGTGCATGCGTTGTTGAACGTCTGCCGGCATCGCGGCTCGCGCGTCTGCGTGGCGCGTTCGGGTACCGCCCAGGGCGGCGGTTTCACCTGTCCGTACCACGCCTGGTCCTACGGGCTCGACGGCCGGTTGCGCGCCGCTCGCGAGATGCCCGCATCCTTCCAGCGCGACGAGGCCAGCCTCAAGCCGCTGTCGGTCCGCGTGCTCGAAGGACTCATATTCGTCTGCTTCGCCTCCCAGCCACCCTCGCTCGACGACGCGGCGCACGCGCTCGCCCAATCGGCCGGCGTGCACGGCTGGGCGCAGGCCCGGGTGGCGCACCAGGCCACGTTCGAGATCCACGCCAACTGGAAGCTGGCCACCGAAAACTACATGGAGTGCTACCACTGCCAGCCTTCGCACCAGGAGTTCGCGCGTCGCCATGTTTACGCGCGGCCGGCAGCCCAGGGCGCGCAGATCGAGCGCGCGGCGCGCGAACGGAGCGCGGCGCTCGGCATCCGGATCGCCGACGTGAACGGCTACGGGCTGGAGGCGCGGCCCGGGCAGGAGTCCATCGCGGTGCTGCGCAGCGCGCTGCTCGACGGGCACCTGACCGCATCCCCCGACGGCCAGCCGCTGGCGCCACCCATGGGGAAGTTTCCGGCCTGCGACGGCAGCTCGACCTATTTCGACGTGGGCCCGATCAGTGATTTCCTCGCCTACGCTGACCATGGCGTGATCTATCGCTTCATTCCCCGCGCCGTCGATCGCACCGAGATGGAGGTGATCTGGCTCGTGCGGGGTGATGCGGTCGAGGGGCGCGATTACGATCCCGCGCGGCTGTCCTGGCTGTGGCAGGTCACCAGCGTCGAGGACAAGCAGATCATCGAGCGCAACCAGGAAGGCGTGAATTCCCTTTACTACGAACCCGGGCCGTATTCGCTCCAGGAGGAATACGCCAGCCGCTTCGTGGCCTGGTACCTGGCGGAACTGGGCGCCGCGACGCCCGCTCAGCGCGTCGCGGCCCGATAGACGCGGCGGCCGCGGAACCAGGTCTCCAGCACGCGCGTGCCGGCAATGTCGGCGGCCTTGCCGGCGTCGGCCAGCGCCAGCACATCGCGATCGACGATGATGAAGTCGGCCGACTTGCCCACCTCGAGCGAACCGAACTCGCGCTCCCGACCGAGGAAGCGGGCGCCGCTGATCGTGTAGGCCTGCAGCGCCTCGCGCACCGGCAGCGACTGGCCGGGGTTGAGCGGCCGGCCGCCCGGTGCGCTGCGCAGCACTGCTGCGCTGATGTTCACGAACGGAATCGGGTCGCGATTGCCGACCGGTGCATCCGAACCACCGACAACGATGCCGCCGGCGTCGCGCACGCCGCGGAACGGATACGAGTTCTCGTAGTAGTAGCTGCCCGGCACGAGCCGGTTTTCGTAGCTGTTGCCGGAGACGCGCTGGACGAACGGCACGATCGTCATGTCGTAGTCGATCGTGGAGCTCGCCCAGGAGAAGGTGCAGGCGACGTACAACCCGTCGCGGCCGATGCGCACCAGGTCATCGGGCTGCACGAACTGCAGGTGCGCCAGGCTGTCGTGCGTGGTGCGGTTGCCGTCCGCCGCGCGCGCGGCCTCGATCGCATCGATCGCCACGCGCGCGGCACGATCGCCAATCACGTGGATGTGGAGGTTGAAGCCGGCCAGGTGCATGCGGCGCGCCATCTCCGCGATGACTTCGGGATCGTCGGTCAGCTTGCCCGCCGATACGTTGCACTGGCCTGGATGGAAGCCGTGTGCCTGCATGAACGCGGCGCTGTCCTGGTAGCGCTCGGCATGCGCGCGCACGTCGCGGCACAGGCTGGAATCGGTATCGACGTAACCGGTCACGCTCGGATGCCCGTCGGCATCGATCGTGAAGATCGGTTGCAGGTACGGCTGCAGCATGGCCGCGTTGCCCAGCGTCGGGGGCGTGGCGAACGGATTGCCTTCCGACACGCCGTCGGCGAACAGCTTGATGAAATCGGCGCGCAGCAGCGGATTCGCGGCATAGCGCGCCCGCACGGCGAGCGCGCGCGCCACCATGCCCGCGTAGTCGATGCGACCCTGGGCATCGCGGTTGAAGCGCGGATTGAAATACTGCGCCAGCGTGGCGCGCATCGTCATGCGGCCCGAGGCGAGGAGCCGTTCGTACACGGGCAGGCCCTCGGGCGCCGTGGCCGCGTCGAGCACGGCCGTGATGCCGGCCCGGTTGAGCAATAGCGGAATCTGCTCCGGATGCGCCAGGGCCCGGTCGAGCTCGTTGTAATTGAGGTGGTTGCGCGTGACCAGGTATTGCGCGTCTTCGTTGACCTCGCCATTGGGCTCGCCCTCGGCATCCACGCCGATCAGCAGCCGATAGGCGGAAAAGTCGCTGGCCAGCGTGCGGGCGCTCAAGCCCACCTGGACGCCGGCCGCATTGCGCGCGAGGGCGAGCGCCGCGCTGTTGAATGCCGCGCGGTGCCCGTCGTCACCGAACAGGTAGACCGGATTGCGCGGCGCCGCCTTGTCGAGCGCGGCGCGCAACGTCGGGTACTGCGGATCGGGGGTGTTGTTGAACGACACGGCCCAGCCGTAGACATCGAGCCATTGCCCCGGCGCCGGCCGGAAGCGCTCGATGCAGCCGCGCACGAAGGCGGATATCTCGCGCAGCGTGCGCCCGCCGCTGCGCAGGTCGCACTCGTCGCCCGAAACCATGTCGACCGGGTGGATGTGCGAATCGACGAGACCCGGCAACACCAGCCGCCCGCCGGCATCGACGCTGCGGGTATGTCGACCCAGGTAGGGCCGCACTCCGGCGGCGTCGCCCACGTAGACGACCTGGCCATCGCGCACCGCCATGGCCTCCGCGGTTTCGGGCGTGGCGGCCGTGTAGATGCGCGCGTGCGTCACGACCAGCTCGGCCGGAGACACTCCCGCGCCAGCCGGGTCCGCCACCGCGCAAGGCCCGGCGGCCCACAGTGCGGCCATCGGCACCAACCAGGCCATCGTGGGGACTCGACGCATCGCCAACCTCCGATTCGTCCGGTGATCCCGCCGCGCGGGTGCACGCATTATACTGGCGGTGGCGCAATCAGCCGCCGAACCGGCCACTGCAACGCATGATATCCAGGTTCCGCGCCAGCGCGTTCGTGCTGCTGCTCTCCGCCACCGCCTGCGGCACGGGCGCGGCGGACCGGGAACTGTACCTGTACAACTGGTCCGATTTCATCGGCACCGGCACGATCGATCGCTTCGAGCAGCGCACCGGCATCAAGGTGGTGTACGACACCTACGACGCCGAGGAGACGATGGATGCGCGGCTGCTGGCCGGCGAGTCCGGGTACGACGTGGTCAGCGCCTCGTCGAATTTCTCCAGCCGCGAGATCAAGGCTGGCGTGTTCCTGCCGCTCGACAAGTCGAAACTGCCGAACTGGAAATACCTCGATCCGCGCTTCCTCGCCAAGCTCGAGCCCAGCGACCCCGGCAACCGCTACGGCGTGCCGTACATGCAGGCCGTCAGCGGCTTCGCCTACAACGTGGACAAGATCCGCGCGCGCATGCCCGATGCGCCGGTCGGCAGCCTCGACATGATCTTCAAGCCGGAGATCATCGCGCACTTCGCCGACTGCGGCGTGACCTTCCTCGACTCGCCCGAGGATGTGCTGGGGCTCGCGCTGCAGTACCTGCACCTCGATCCCAACTCCACGCGGCCCGAAGACTACGCGGCGGCGGAGCAGTTGCTGTTGAAGGTGCGCCCCTACGTGCGCAACTTCGACTCGATCGAGTACATGAATGCGCTCGCCAACAAGGAGGTGTGCATCGCGATGTCCTGGTCGGCGGACTACGCGGTCGCCATGGCGCGTGCGCGCGCCGCCGGCCGGCCCGTGCACCTGGCCTTCACCGTGCCGGTCGAGGGCGCGAACCAGACCTATTCCTCGTTCCTGATCCCGGTGGGCGCGCCGCACCCCGAGGCCGCGTATGCGTTCCTGAACTACATGCTCGATCCGCAGGTCATCGCCGGCATCACCAACGATATCTACTACGGCAACATGAACCGCGCGGCCAATGCGTGGGTCCGTCCCGAGATCCTGAACGACACCTCGCTGTACCCGACGCCCGAGATCGAGGCGCGGTTGTACCCGAGCAAGGAATCGAGCATCGCGACGCAGCGCATCCGCACCCGCGTCTGGACGCGCATCAAGACCGGGGAATGACCGTCCCGGGCGCGCGGGCTACTGCGTCGCCAGCTGCAGGTCGCGCAGCCGCTGCCGGTCGGCGCGCCGCATCAGCACGCCGGCAACCAGCACGCCGACGCCGACCGTGCCGATGATCAGCGTCGCGAGCGCGTTGATGTCCGGGCTGACGCCCAGCTTCACCTTCGAGAAGATCACCATCGGCAGCGTGCTCGCGCCCGGTCCGGACACGAAGCTCGAGATCACCAGGTCGTCGAGCGACAGCGTGAAGCTCAGCAGCCAGCCGCTGGCCAGCGCCGGCGCGATGATCGGCAGCGTGGTGTCGATGAAGGCGCGCACCGGTCCCGATCCCAGGTCCATGGCGGCCTCCTCGAGCGAACGGTCGGCGCTCGCGAGCCGCGATTGCACCGTGACGGTCACGTAGGCGGTGCAGAAGGTCACGTGCGCGAGCACGATGGTGAGGAAACCCCGGTGCGGCCAGCCAAACAGGTGCAGCATCGAGATCAGCAGCAGGAGCTGCGTGATGCCGGTGATGATCTCCGGCATGACCAGGGGCGCATTGACCATCGCAGTGAGCGTGAAGCGCCCGCGGAATGTCTTGAAGCGCACCAGCGCGATCGCCGCCAGCGTGCCGAGCACCATCGCCGCGGTCGCTGCGACGAAACCGATGCGCAGCGACAGCCAGGCCGCGGAGATCAACTGGTCGTTGTGCACCAGCTCGCGGTACCAGTGCGTCGAGAAGCCGCCCCAGATGCCCACCAGCGGCGAGGCGTTGAACGAATAGCCGATCATCACCAGCATCGGGATGTACAGCAGCGCCACGCCGATCGCCAGCACGGTCATCAGCATCGACGGCGGCCGCTCGTTCACGCCTGCGCCTCCAGGTCCTTGCTCTGGTAATGCTGGTAGATCGCGATCGGCCCGACCAGGAACACCAGGAACACCACCGCGACCGCCGAGGCGACTGGCCAGTCGCGGTTGCCGAAGAATTCGTCCCACAGCACGCGGCCGATCATCAGGTTGTCCGCGCCGCCCAGCAGCGTGGGAATCACGAACTCGCCGATCGCCGGGATGAACACCAGCATCGAACCGGCGATCACCCCGGGCATCGACAGCGGCAATGTCACGTCGAGGAACGCGCGCCACGGCGGGCTGCCCAGGTCGGCCGAGGCCTCCAGCAGCGTGTGGTCGAGCTTCTCCAGCGTGGCGAACAGCGGCAGCACCATGAACGGCAGGTACGAATAGACGATGCCCACGTAGACCGCGGCGGTGGTGTGCATCAGTTTCAGCGGCTGGTGGATCAGCCCCAGCCAGAGCAGCGCCTGGTTGAGCAGGCCGTTCTCGCGGATGATGCCCTCGAGCGCGTACACGCGCAGCAGGAAGGAGGTCCAGAACGGCAGGATGATGACCAGCAGCAGGATGCCCTGCGCGCTGCGCGAGGTGCGCGCGATCGCGTAGGCCATCGGATAGCCGATCAACAGGCAGATCAGCGTGGAAAAAAACGCGGTTTTCAGGGAATATAAATAGGAGAGGGCATAGACTTTGTCGGTCAGCAGATAGCGGTAGTTGTCGAGGTGCGCCGACACATGCAGGTGGTGCTGCGCATCCATCGACACCACGTCGGTGTACGGGGGCACGTGGATGGCCGTCTGGGCGAAGCTGATCGTCAGGGCGAAGCCGAACGGGATCAGGAAGAAGACCAGCAGGAACAGCAGCGGCGGGGCGATGATCAGCCAGCGCCGGTGCCGGCCGAGGCGGAAATTCGACAGGACACTGTGGCTCATCTGATGCGCGACCATGCCAGGACCCGGGCCTGCGCGGCGGCGGCCGGCCCGTACTTCAGGCCCAGGGCGCGCGCTTGACGCACCGCCGCAGCCGAACGCGACGCGCGAGCGCCGGTCCGCCGCGCCATCGCCTGTCGGCCGCACGCCAGCGCCAGCGGCTCATCGATGCCTGCATTTCGGCCTTGCATATCTACGGTCCGTCGCGCACGACGGTGGCCAGGGTCGTGGCCATCGCGAAATTGTCGCCGGGCATCGTTCGATTCTACTTCAAGTCCAAGGGCGCCATGCTGGTCGCCTCGCTCCGGTTCCTCGCCACCGAGTTCGAGCAGCTGGTGCTCGAGCCTGTCGGGGCGCTGCGTCAATCGCCGGTACAGGCCCTGACGAAGCTGGTCGAGCTGTACGTCGATGCCTCGGTGGCCAGCACGCGCAAGGTATCGGTCTGGTACGCGTTCTGGGGCGAGGCGACGGCGCGGCAGGAATACCAGGACATCTGCGGCCAGAAGGACGACCGTTTCGCCGACCTGGTGCGCGAGCTCGTCGGACGCATGATCGAGCACAGCGGGCAGCTGCAACTCGATGCCGACGCCATCGCGCTCGGGCTGATCGGCGCGCTCGAGGTGTTGTGGCAGGGCTTCGCGTTCCAGGCCGAGGAGGACATCGATCGCGCCGCGGCGCAGCGCCGCTGCATGGCCTACCTGTCCTCGGTGTTCCCGGGATATTTCCCCGCGCACGGTGCCGCAGCGGGGCTCGAAGGCCTGCCGCCGGAGCGCCGCTTCGCCGAGGAACGGGCCCGCTGCCTGGCGCCGGCCTGGCAGCTCGCGGGGCACGCGCTCGAGCTGCAGGCCGCGGGCGATTTCCTGACCATCGAATCGGCGACGACCCGCGCGCTGCTGGTGCGCGACGCGACATGCACGCGCGCATTCGTCAACACCTGCCCGAACCAGCCGCACGCGCTCGTGATGGCGCGCCGCGGCCGCCTGGCCGGCGCGATCGCCTGTCCGCTGCATCGACTCGAATTCTCGCTCGATGGAACACCCGCGGACGCGGCGGCGGGTGGGCCGCTGGCGCCGCTGGACATCGCGCTGGCGGGCGGACTCGTGTTCGTGGCCCGGGCGGAGGCTGTGCATCCGCTGCCGCCGTTGCGGGGCGGCGAGGCCTTTGAAGCCGCGCGCGCCATCGATGCGGGCTCGGCCGGGTTCTCGGAGCACGAGGTGCCGGCCGACTGGAAGATCGCCATCGAACAGCTGCTGCTGCACCGGCTGCCCGAGCACGCCGTGCACGGTGGCGTGCATGAGTTCGCCGCGCCGGATCTGCAGGTCGACCTGGCCGCACAGCTGGTGCATTGGAGCGCATCGACCGCCGCCGACGGCGCGCGTTGGCAGCGCGTCTTCCAGTGGCCGAACATCCTGCTGGAGTGGCGGCCTGATGGGCTCAGCGCGATACAGGTCGTGCCGCTGGCCGCCGGCCACAGCCGCTGGCAGTGCTTCGAATACGGCGCGCGCGATCCAGGCGCGCCGGCCGCGGCCCAGGGTTCACGCGCGCGCCGAGCCGAAGCGCTGCGTCTCGACATCAACCTGGCCTCATCGACGCAGCGTGGCCTGGCCTCGCCCGGCTATCGCGCCAGCGACCAGCACGGCAGCGTACCCGCCGCCATCGCCGCGTTCAGGGAAATGCTCGCGGCCCAGCTGCGCTGATCGCAGGGGCCGCGCGCCGCGGTGCCCTCAGGGCGTCTTGTCGACCTTGGCCGCCGCGAGCAGGCCGTCCTCGTACGCCTTGAATTTCTTCGCTTCGACGATCTGCTCGATCTTGTCCTTCGCAGCGTCGAACGCGGGCGGCGTGATCGGCCGCGTGTCATCGAGACGGATCACGTGCCAGCCGAATTCCGTCTGCACCGGCGCGCTGGTCGTCTCGCCCTTCTTCAGCGACGCCACCGCGTCGGCGAAGGGCTTGACCATGTTGTTCGGGCCGAACCAGCCCAGGTCACCGCCATTGGTGCGCGAATTGTCGAGCGATTTGTCGGCGGCCAGCTTTTCGAACTTCGCGCCCTTCTTGAGCTCCGCGATGATCGCGTCGGCCTCTTCCTTGGTCTTCACGAGGATATGGCGCGCCTTGTACTGCGTCTTGGGCATCGCCGCGACCTGGGCGTCGTACTCGGCCTTCAGCTCGGCATCGGTCGGCTTGCGATCCTTCAGGTAGTTGGCCATCGCGGCGCGCTCGAGCACCTGCAGGCGCATCATGGCCATCGACTGCGGCGCATCACCCTGCTTGTCGAGGCCGTCTTTCTCCGCCTGCTGCGCGACGACTTCGGCGCGCACCAGCGTGTCGAGCAATTGCGAACGCTGTTCCGGCGTCAGCTCGCCGGGCGGCTTGCCCGCGACGGTCTGCGAGAAGAACGTGAACTCGGCCGCCGGCAGCGGTTTGCCATTCACGGTCGCGACCGGCTTCGCCGTCGCATCGGCGCCGGGGGCGGGCGTGCTCTTGGGCGCACAGGCGGCCAGCGCCGACAACAGGACGATCGCCGGGACTGCAGTAAATTTCATGATATTTCTCATAAAGTTATGAACAATTTCTAAAGCATTTCTTCAGGCGTTTTCGTGGTCAGCACCAGCGCATGGATGTCGCTCTCGAGGAGCGAGGCCAGCGCCTCGTGCACCAGCCGGTGACGCTGCAGCCGCGACTTGCCGGAAAACAGCTCTGACACGACCAGGACCTTAAAGTGCCCCTTGCCGCCGCCACCGACGTGGCCGACGTGCGCGGCGCTGTCATCGCGGATCTCCAGCCGCACCGGGCGGAGCGCATCCTGCACCACGGCGCGGATTCGTTCAACCCGGTCAGCCCCGGCGTGGCGCGCGCTCAAGGTCGCGTCCCCACGGCTGCGGCATGCGCCCGGTGCAGCCACAGGGCCTGGCCCATGGCGAGCAGGGCCAACGCGATCGTCAGGCCGAAGACCTTGAAGTAGACCCAGGCCTGCTCGCTGGCCGCGCGTGCCACGTACAGGTTCAGCAGCCCGAGCAACACGTAGGCGCACACCCAGACCAGGTTGACGCGCACCCAGCGCGCCCGCGACAGGCTCATGCCGGGCGGCAGGGCCGGTTCCAGCATGCGCTGCACCAGGGGCGCGCGACCGATCCACTGGCTGGCGAGGAAGGCCAGCGCCAGCAGCCATAGCAGCAACGTCGGCTTCACCTTGAGGAAGCGCGGATCGTGGAACGCGAGCGTCGCACCGCCGAACACCAGCACCAGCACGGTGCTCAGCGCATGCAGCCCCGACACGCGGCGCGATCGCACGTAGTCCACCAGCGCGACCAGCACCATCGACACCATCAGTGCAACCGTCGCTGCGTAGATGCCGCCCAGCCGGTAGCACACCACGAAGGCCGCCAGCGGCAGGAAATTCAACAAGGCGTGCATGGTCTCGGCGGGCCTCCGCATCCACGGCGCCCGTGGCGGCCGCGTATATTAGCCGCTTGAGCCAGTATTTCGAATTGCATCCGCAGAACCCGCAGCTGCGCCTGGTCCGCCAGGCGGTGCAGATCCTGCGGGCCGGCGGGCTGATCGCCTATCCGACCGACAGCTGCTACGCGCTCGGCTGCCACATCGGCGATGCCGCGGCGCTCGAGCGCATACGGCGCATCCGCCAGGCCGACCGGCACCATCATTTCACGCTCGTCTGCCGCGACCTCGCCGAGGTCGCCCGGTATGCGCGCGTCGACACCTGGCAGTTCCGCCTGCTGAAGGCGGCCACCCCCGGACCCTTCACCTTCCTGCTGCCGGCGACGCGCGAGACGCCGCGGCGCCTGCAACACCCGCAGCGGCGGACCATCGGCGTGCGCCTGCCGGACCACCCCGTGCCGCGGGCCTTGCTGGCGGAACTGGGCGAGCCGCTGATGAGTTCGACCCTGTTGCTGCCGGGCGAGGACATGCCGCTGAACGACGGCCGCGAGATCCGTGCGCGCCTCGAGCACCAGATCGATGCCGTGCTCGACGCCGGCAGCTGCGGGCTGGAGCCCACCACGGTCGTCGACCTGGCGGTATCGCCGGCGGTGATCCTGCGCCAGGGGCGCGGCCGGCTGCCGGGATTCGCGCCGCAAGGGCCCTGAGACGGGCAGGGCGGCGGCCCGTATAATGCCGTCGGATGAGTTCCGCTCCGCAAGCCCGGCGCGTGCTATCCGGCATGCGCCCGACCGGCCAGCTGCACCTGGGCAATTACCACGGCGCGCTGCGCAACTGGGTCGACCTGCAGTACCAGTACGAGTGCTACTTCTTCGTGGCCGACTGGCACGCGTTGACGACGGATTATGACCACACCGCCGACCTGCAGTCGCTGATCCACGAGATGGTCATCGACTGGCTGGCGGCCGGATTGAATCCCGGCGTCGCCACGATCTTCGTGCAGTCGCACGTGCCCGAGCACGCCGAACTGCACCTGCTGCTGTCGATGATCACGCCGCTCGGCTGGCTCGAGCGCGTGCCCAGCTACAAGGACCAGCAGGAGCAGCTGCGCGAGAAGGACCTCGCCACCTACGGGTTCCTGGGCTACCCGCTGTTGCAGAGCTCCGACATCCTGATCTACCGCCCCGCGTTCGTGCCGGTGGGCGAAGACCAGGTCGTGCACGTCGAATTCACGCGCGAAGTCGCGCGCCGCTTCAACAACCTGTACGGCCAGGAGCCGGATTTCGAGGCCAAGGCGGAGCGGGCGGTCAAGGAGCTCGGCGGCCGCAACATCACGCTGTACCGGCAGCTGCGCAGGCAGTTCCAGGAAAAGGGCGATCCGGCGGCGCTGGAGCGCGCCCGCGCGCTCGTCGCCGGCAACACCCGCATCACGGTCGCCGATCGCGACCGGCTGCTCGGCTACCTCGAGGGCACGAGCGTCAGCATCCTGCCCGAACCGCAGCCGCTCCTGACCTCGAGCCCGAGGGTGCCGGGGCTCGATGGGCGCAAGATGTCCAAGTCCTACGGCAACACGATCGGCCTGCGCGAGGATCCGGACAGCGTGGTGCGCAAGCTCAAGGCCATGCAGACCGACCCGGCGCGCGTGCGGCGCACCGATCCCGGCGATCCGGACAAGTGCCCGGTGTTCGACCTGCACCGCATCTACTCCGACGAGAAGACGCGCGCATGGGCCAGCGCCGGCTGCCGCAGCGCCGGCATCGGCTGCCTCGAATGCAAGCAGCCGCTGATCGAGAAGGTGGTCGCCGAGGTCACGGGCATGCGCGAACGCGCCCGGGACTTCCAGGACCACCCGGACCTGGTCAAGAATCTGGTGGCCGAAGGCGCCGAAAAGGCGCGAGAATCGGCGCGGGACACGCTCGATGACGTGCGTCGCGCCATGCACCTGCGCAGCGAATGACCAAGCCGGACCTCAAGGTCGTCGTCTCCAATCCGCCTTCGCCGGTGGCGATGCCGGCTGCGCCCGAGCAGGCCGAGATGCCGTTCGCGATCGTCAACGGCGAGCCGGTCACGCACATGCCGCGCGACCTGTACATCCCGCCGCAGGCGCTCGAGGTGTTCCTCGAAGCCTTCGAAGGCCCGCTCGACCTGCTGCTGTACCTGATCCGGCGCCAGAACCTCGACGTGCTCGACATCCCGATCGCCGAGATCACGCGCCAGTACATGCGCTACATCGAGCTGATGCAGGACCTGCAGCTCGAGCTCGCCGGCGAATACCTGGTCATGGCCGCGACGCTGGCCGAGATCAAGTCGCGCATGCTGCTGCCGCGGCCGGCAAGCGAAGGCGACGGCGAGGAAGACCCGCGCGCCGAGCTGGTCAGGCGCCTGCAGGAGTACGAACGGTTCAAGCGGGCTGCCAGCGACGTCGACGCGCTCCCGCGCCTCGAGCGCGATGTGTTCCAGGCCAGCGCCGAGCTGCGCGACCGGCCGGTGGCGCGCGTGCTGCCGCAGGTCACGCTGCGCGAGATGCTGCTGGCGTTCCGCGACGTGGCGACGCGCTCCCAGATGTTCGCGCACCACCACGTGCAGCGCGAACCGTTGTCGGTGCGCGAACGCATGAGCCACGTGCTGGCCGCGCTCGAGAGCGGCGATTTCATCGACTTCGTGCGGCTGTTCACGCCCGAAGAGGGGCGCATGGGCGTGACCGTGACCTTCGTGGCGATCCTGGAATTGCTGCGCGAAGGATTGATCGACATCGTGCAGACCGAACCGCTCGCGCCGTTGCACGTGCGTCGCACGCCGCCAGTGCGTACACTGCAGCTCGTCCCCGGCATTGACGCGCCCGAGGCACCGAGCACCGCATGAACGAGCAATATATCCGCAACGTCATCGAAGCGGGCCTGCTGGCGGCCGGCCGCTCGCTCACGCACGAGGAGCTGGCCGCGCTGTTCGGGGAAACCGAGCGTCCCGGCACGGCCGCGATCCGCGCCGCGCTGGCCCAGCTCGAACAGGAATACGCCTCGCGCGGGCTCGAACTGAAGGAGACCGCCAGCGGCGTGCGCATCCAGGTGCGGCGCGAGTTCGCCACCGAGGTCTCGCGCCTGTGGCCCGAGCGCCCGCGACGCTATTCGCGTGCGCTGCTCGAGACGCTGGCGCTGATCGCCTACCGCCAGCCGATCACGCGCGCCGAGATCGAGGCCGTGCGCGGCGTCGCGGTGAATCCCGACATCATCCGCACGCTGCTCGAGCGCAACTGGGTGCGGGTGGTCGGCCACCGCGAACTGCCGGGCCGGCCCGAGCTGCTGGGCACGACGCGCGAGTTCCTCGATTACTTCGGCCTGCGCAGCGTCGACGAGCTGCCGCCGCTCGCCGAGCTGCGCGGCCTCGACGAGATCGATCCGCAGCTCGCGCTGCCGGTCGGCGCGGGCGGCGAAGCCGCCGCCGGCCCCGACGCCAGCGAGGCCGTCTCGGCATCGGAAGCCGCCGCGCTGCTCGGCGAGTACGCCGGCGAATCCGACGACGAAGGCGCCGACGAGACGCCGCTGTCCTCAGCCGCGGCCGGGCTGGTCGCCGCCGGCCCGACCCGCGAAGACTAGCGACCCATGGCGCGCGCGAGCGAGCCCGAGCGCCTGCAGAAGGTGCTGTCCCGGCTCGGCGTGGCCTCGCGCCGCGAGGCCGAGCAGTGGATCCGCGCCGGCCGCCTGAGCATCAACGGGCGCGCCGCCAGCCTGGGCGACAAGGTCGGCCAGGACGACCAGCTGCGGCTCGACGGGCGCCTGATCCGCCAGGCCCGCGCCGCCGCGGCGAAGCCGGTGCTGCTGTGCCATCGTTCGCCGGGCATCGCGCTGCTGGCAAGAGCCGGCGAGGCGGACTCCGTCGCCAGCCGGCTGCCGCGCCGCACCGGCGAACGGTTCATGAGCATCAGCCCGCTGCCGCAGGTCGACGGCGGCCTCGAACTGCTGAGCGCCGACGGCGGGCTGGCCTCGCGGCTGCAGCGCGCGATGCGCGCGCAGCTCATGGTCTACAGCCTGCGCGTGCGCGGCGAACTCACGGAGGAGCAGCAGCGCGCGATCGGCGCCGGCCAGCTCGACCGCGGCAGCGTGCTCAAGGTGCTGGCGATCGCGGCCGCGGGCGGCACCGGCGCCAATCGCTGGTACCAGATCGACACGCTCGGAGCGAGCGGCAACGACCTGCGCCAGCTGCTGGAGCGCGCCGGCGTGTCGGTCAGCCGGTTGTTGCGGATCCGCGTGGGCGCGCTGCAGCTCGAGCGTTCGCTGCCGCGCGGGCACTGGCGAGAACTCACGGCCGAAGAAATCGGCGCGCTGCTCAACCCCGTGGCGCCGGCGGAAACACCGGCCGTGGCGCCTGGCAGTCCAGGCTCTGCCCGGTGACCCCGCGGCTCTCGGGCCCGAGCAGCCACAGGTAGGGCGGCAGCACCACGGCCGGTTCGGCCGGCGCGCTCGGATCCTCGCCGGGATAAGCCTGCCGGCGCATGCGCGTACGCGTCGGCCCCGGATTCACGCAGTTGACCCGTACCGATGAGTTGCCGCTCAGTTCATCCGCGAGCACCTGGCTCAAGCCCTCGACGCCGAACTTGGACACCGCATACGCACCCCAGTTGGCGCGGCCACGCCGGCCGACGCTGCTGGAGGTGAAGAGCAGCGACGCATCCGGCGAGGCGCGCAGCGAGGGCAGCAGCACCTGTGTCAACGCGAAGGCGGCGGTCAGGTTCACGTGCAGCACGCGCATCCAGCTGAGCATGTCGGCATGTTCGATCGGCGCGAGCGTGCCGAGGATCGCCGCGTTGTGCACCAGCCCGTCGAGGCGCCCGTAGCGCTGCTGTACGGCCGCGGCCAGCCGGTCGTAGTCCGGGGCGAGCGCCTTCTCGAGATCGAGCGGCGCGATGCTGGCCTCGGCGGCGCCGGGCAGCGCGCCGATCTCGGCGTGCACAGCCTCGAGGCGCTTGACCTGGCGCCCGATCAGCACGAGCTGCGCGCCGAGCCGCGCCGCCGCCAGCGACAGCTCGCGGCCGATGCCGTCGCCCGCGCCCGTCACGGCGATCACGCGGCCGCGCAGCAAGCCTGCAGGCGGGGCGTAGCGCCGGATCGCGTTTTCGTCGGGCCTGGTTGGCGGCTGCGCGGTCATGGTGTGGCCGGCGGTCCGGCGGGCGGCTGGTCGTCCGGGTGCAGCGTCACGTTGCGCACCAGCCGATCGACCGGCTCGATCGACGGGAGCTGTTCGCCGCTGACGGCCCCGAGTTCGGTGAACTTGCGCGCCTGCGGCAACACCTGCTTCTCGAGCGAGCCGATGGCGTTGTTGTAGGCTTCGACCGCGCCGCCCAGCCGCTGGCCCGCGCGTTCCAGATGCCCGGCAAACGTGCCGAGCCGCTTGTGCAGGTCCTGGCCGAGATCGAGGATGCGCGCCGCGTGCTCGGCAACGACTGCCTGGCGCCAGCCGTAGGCGACGGCCTTGAACAGCGCGATCAGCGTCGAGGGCGTGGCGATGACGATGCCCTGGCGCATCGCATTCTCGAGCAGCTCCGGCCGCTCGGCCAGCGCGGCGCTGAGGAACTGGTCGCCGGGCAGGAACAGCACCGCGAATTCCGGGCTCTTCTTGAACTGGCTCCAGTAGGCCTTGCTGGCGAGTTCGCGCACGCGCGCCTCGAGCTGTTGTGCGTGGCGCACGAGCGCCGCCGCGCGCGCTTCGTCGCTCGGGGCTTCGATGGCGTCCAGGTAGGCATCGAGCGGCGTCTTCGCATCCACGACCAGGTCGCGCCCCTCGGGCATGCGCACGACCAGGTCGGGCCGCAACGTGCCATCGGCGCCGGTGACGCTGGCCTGCTCGCTGAAATCGCAGTGCTCGGACATGCCGGCGACCTCGACCACGCGCCGCAGCGTGAGCTCGCCCCAGCGTCCGCGCACTTCGGGGCGCCGCAGCGCGCCGACCAGGTTGCGCGTCTCCCGCTGCAGTGCGCTCTGGCCGAGCGTCAGCTGTTCGATCTGCGTACGGAGCGAAGTGAAGGCGTCGCGCCGCTCGCGCTCGATGCCGGCGAGCTGCTGCTCGGTCTTCTCGAGCGCCTTCGAGATCGGCTCGACCAGGTGTAACAGCGCCGCTTCACGCTCACGCAACATGGATTGTGCGCCCGCTTGCTCTCTCGCAAAGGATTCGCGCGCCAGCCTCAGGAACAGGTCGGAGTTGTCGCGCAGCGCGCCGTTGGCCAGCTCCGCAAAACGGGCGCCGAGCCGCGCCTCCACTTCGGCCGTCGTGCGTCGCTGCCGGCTCGCCAGCCACCAGGCGATCAGCAACGCCGTGCCCCCGCCGAACAGCAGGCCCACCGCCAGCAACAGCCAGCCAGCGGCCATCAGTGCACCGCTCCGTGACGATCCAGCCGCAACCACGGCAGCAGGTCGGCCGGCTCCTCGAGCCAGCCCGCCACGGGCCAGGTGTCCGGCGCCTCGCTCGCGTTGAGGTATCCGTAGCGTGCGCCGAGCGGCACCATGCCGGCGGCGCGCGCCGCCTGCACGTCGCGCAGCGCATCGCCGACATAGACGCAGTCGGCCACCGGCACGTTGATGCGTTCGGAGGCGAGCAGCAGTGGTTCCGGGTGCGGTTTGCGCACCGCCAGCGTGTCGCCGCTGACGACGCAGGCCGCCCGCGCGAGCAATCCCAGCTCGTCGAGCAAAGGTTCGGTGAGCCAGGCCGCCTTGTTGGTGATGACGCCCCAGGGCAAGGCGTTGGCCTCGAGCGTGGCGAGCACCGCCTCGAAGCCCGGGAACAGGCAGGTGTGCACGGCGAGCGCCGCGCGATAGTGATCGAGGAATCGCAGCCGCAGCGCCTCGAAGCCGCTGCTGCCGACCGCGATCTCCGGAAAACCGGTGTGCACCACCGCGATCGCGCCGGTCGACACGTGCGGCCGGATCGTCGCCAGCGGCAGCGGCTCGCGCCCTTCCTCGGCCAGCAGCACGTTGAGCGCCGCGGCGAGGTCGGCGGCGGTGTCGAGCAAGGTGCCGTCGAGGTCGAACAGGGCCGCGCGCGCCCGCACCGGCGCGTTCAAGCGCCCACCGCGCCCAGCGCGAACTGCGCCAGGTAATTGATGTGCACGCGCGCGCCAAGGCGTGCGCGGCGCGTGAACGGGTTGTAGTCGAGGCCGGCGAGTTCGCGCAATTCCAGGCCGGCGGCGCGCGCGGCGCGCGCCAGCTCGGCCGGGCGGACCAGCCGCGCGTATTCGTGCGTGCCGCGCGGCACCAGCCCGAGGAGGTACTCGGCCGCGACGATGGCGCCGAGGAATGCCTGCGGCGTGCGGTTGATCGTCGAGATGAACAGCGATCCGCCGGGACGCAGGAGCCGCGCGAGCTCGGCCACCAGCGCCGCCGGATCCGGCACGTGCTCGGCCAGCTCCATGCAGCAGACCACGTCGAAGGCGGCCGGCGACGCGGCCGCCAGCGCCGCCGCGGACTGCCCGCGGTAGTCGATGGACAATTTCATTTCGGCCGCGTGCAGCTGCGCCACGCTGATCATGGCTGGCGAGAGATCGATGCCGGTCACGCGTGCGCCGAGCGCCGCCAGCGACTCCGACAGCAGGCCGCCACCGCAACCGACGTCGGCCACGCGCGCGCCGGCGAGGCGGGCGCGCGCCGCAATGAATTCGCTGCGCACCGGATTGAGGCTGTGGAGCGTGTGCAGCGGGCCCGCCGGATCCCAATACTGGTGCGCCAGGCTCTCGAACTTAGCCAGTTCCGCCGTGTCCAGATTGGCCGCCGCGCCCATCGGCACAGTATAGCGAGTGGTCCGGAACAGTGCGGTTTTCAGGCTCGCCGGCCATGTCCGGTGTGCTAGACTTTCGCGGCTAAAAACATCGGGTTACTCAATGACGGACATCGCCCGCGAAATCCTGCCGGTCAACCTCGAGGACGAGATGCGCCAGTCGTATCTCGACTACGCGATGAGCGTGATCGTCGGCCGCGCGCTGCCCGATGTGCGCGACGGCCTGAAGCCGGTGCACCGCCGCGTGCTGCACGCGATGCGCGAGCTGGGCAACGACTACAACAAGCCCTACAAGAAGTCGGCGCGCGTGGTCGGCGACGTGATCGGCAAGTACCACCCGCACGGCGACACGGCCGTGTACGACACGATCGTGCGCATGGCGCAGGAATTCTCGATGCGCTACATCCTGGTGGACGGCCAGGGCAACTTCGGCTCGGTCGACGGCGACGCGCCGGCGGCGATGCGCTACACGGAAGTGCGCATGTCGAAGCTGGCGCACGAACTGCTGGCCGACATCGACAAGGAGACCGTCGATTTCGTGCCGAACTACGACGAGTCGGAGACCGAGCCCTCGGTCATGCCGACGCGCGTGCCGAACCTGCTGGTCAACGGCTCCTCGGGGATAGCGGTCGGCATGGCCACCAACATCCCGCCGCACAACCTCACCGAGATCGTCACCGCCTGCCTCGCCTTGCTCGACGATCCGTCGATTTCGCTCGCCGGACTGATGCAGATCGTGCCCGGCCCCGATTTCCCGACCGGCGGCATCATCAACGGCGCGCAGGAGATCGCCACCGCCTACAAGGGCGGCCGCGGGCGGCTCTCGATCCGCGCGCGCGCCACGATCGAGGACATCGACGGCAAGGGCGGCCGGCAGGCGATCGTCGTCACCGAATTGCCCTACCAGGTCAACAAGGCGCGGCTGATCGAGCGCATCGCCGACCTGGTGCGCGAGAAGCTGCTCGACGGCATCGCGCAGGACGGCCTGCGCGACGAGTCCGACAAGGACGGGATGCGCATCGTCATCGAGCTCAAGCGCGGCGAAGTGGCCGAGATCGTGCTCAACAACCTGTACGCGCAGACGCCGATGGAGACTGTGTTCGGCATCAACATGGTCGCGCTGCAGGACGGGCAGCCGCGGCTCATGGGCCTGCGCGAGCTGCTCGAGGCGTTCCTGCGCCACCGCCGCGAGGTGGTCACGCGCCGCACCGTGTACGACCTGCGCAAGGCGCGCGAGCGCGCCCATGTGCTGGAAGGCCTGGCGGTGGCGCTCGCCAACATCGACGCGATCATCGCGCTGATCAAGGCCTCGCCGTCGCCAGCCGAGGCGCGCACCGCGCTGATGGCGCGCGACTGGCAACCGGGCGAGGTGGCCGCGATGCTCGAGCGCGCCGGCCCGACCGCCACGCGGCCCGACGACCTGGCCGATGAGTATGGCCTCAATCCGCGCGGCTACCGCCTGAGCGAAGCGCAGGCGCAGGCGATCCTCGACATGCGCCTGCACCGGCTCACCGGCCTGGAGCAGGACAAGATCGTCGCCGAGTACCGCGAGCTGCTCGAACGCGTGCTCGACCTGTCGGAAATCCTGGCGCTGCCGGCGCGCTTGACCGCCGTCGTGCGCGCCGAGCTGGTCGAGATCCGCGACGCCTACGGCGACGCGCGCCGCACCGAGATCAGCCGCGACCACCTGAACCTGTCCACCGAAGACCTGATCGAGCCGCAGGATGTCGTGGTCACGCTCTCGCACGCGGGCTACGCCAAGGCGCAGCCCGTGTCCGACTACCAGGCGCAACGCCGCGGCGGCCGCGGCAAGTCGGCGACCGCGGTGCGCGACGAGGATTTCATCGAGAAGTTCTTCATTGCCCACACGCACGACACGCTGCTGTGCTTCTCCAACCGCGGCAAGGTGTACTGGCTGCGGGTGTTCGAACTGCCGCAGGCCGGGCGCGGCTCGCGCGGCAAGCCGATCGTGAACCTGCTGCCGCTCGAAGAGGGCGAGAAGATCAATGCGCTGCTGCCGGTCAAGCAGTTCGACGAGCAGCATTTCGTGTTCATGGCCACGAGCCTCGGCACGGTCAAGAAGACGCCGCTGGCCGCGTTCTCGCGGCCGCGCTCCAGCGGCATCATCGCCGTCGACCTCAACGACGACGACCGCCTGGTCGGCGTGGCGCTGACCGACGGCACGCGCGAGATCATGCTGTGCACCAGCGGCGGCAAGGCCATCCGCTTCCACGAGCAGGAAGTGCGGCCGATGGGCCGCGACGCGGCCGGCGTGCGCGGCGTCCGGCTCGGGGAGGGCCAGCGCCTCATCGCGCTGATCGCGCTCGGCGAGGGCCACATCCTCACCGCCTCCGAATTCGGCTACGGCAAGCTGACGCCGCTCGATGAATTCCCGGCGCACAACCGCGGCGGCCAGGGCGTCATCGCACTGCAGACCACCGAGCGCAACGGCAACACGGTCGCAGCGCTCCAGGTCGCCCCGACGCACGAACTGATGCTGGTCAGCTCGACCGGCACGCTGGTGCGCACGCCGGTCAGCGACATCTCGATCGTCGGCCGCAACACGCAGGGCGTGCGGCTGATCCGCCTGGCCGAAGGCGAGCGGCTCACCGGCATCGAGCGGGTCGAGGGCCTCGACAATGGCGAAGGCGAGGAGGCCGGCGATGCGGCCGGCGCCGCGCAGGCCGGCGAGGGCGACAGCCCGGCCGGCGTCACTGAATAGTCCCGCCCCGGAGTCCTGAATTGAGCGTCTACAATTTTTCCCCGGGCCCGGCCGTGCTGCCGCGCGAAGTGCTGGAGCAGGCCCGCGACGAGCTGCTCGACTGGCGCGGTGGCGGCATGTCGGTCATGGAAGTCAGCCACCGCGGCAAGGCCTTCGTTGCCTGCGCGGCCGAAGCGGAAGCCGACCTGCGCGAACTGCTCGCGATTCCGCCGGGCTACAAGGTGCTGTTCATGCAGGGCGGCGCGACGCTGCAGTTCGCGGCCATCCCGCTGAACCTGAGCTCGGCCGACAGCGTGGTCGACTGCGTCATCACCGGCCACTGGTCGAAGAAGGCGAGCGCCGAAGTGCCACGCTATTGCCGGGCCAACATTGCCGCCGACGCCGCCGGCAGCAGCTACTGCGACATTCCGCCGCAGTCGGCCTGGCGGCTCACGCCCGGCGCCGCGTACCTGCACTACACGCCGAACGAGACCATCGGCGGCGTGGAATTCCCGTTCGTGCCCGACGTGACTGCGCCGCTGGTGGCCGACATGTCCTCGACGATCCTGTCGCGGCCGATCGATGTCGGCCGCTTCGGGCTCATCTATGCGGGCGCGCAGAAGAACATCGGCCCGGCGGGGCTGTGCGTCGTCATCGTGCGCGAGGATCTGCTCGGGCGCGCGCGCGCCAACACGCCCTCGGTGCTCGACTACAAGCTGGTCGCCGACGACAACTCGATGCTGAACACGCCGCCGACCTTCGCCTGGTATTTCGCCGGGCTGGTGTTCAAATGGCTCAAGCGGCAGGGTGGCCTCGGGCGCATGCGCGAGATCAACCAGGCCAAGGCCGCCAGCCTGTACCAGGCCATCGACGGCTCCGGCGGGTTCTACCGCAACCCGGTCGCGCCGGCCTGCCGCTCGTGGATGAACGTGCCGTTCACGCTGGCGAAACCCGAGCTCGACAAGACCTTCATCGCCGAGGCGCGCGCCGCCGGCCTCGTCAACCTCGAGGGCCACCGTTCGGTGGGCGGCATGCGCGCCAGCCTGTACAACGCGCTGCCGCCGGCCGGCGTGGCCACGCTGGTGGAATTCATGCGCGAGTTCGCGCGCCGCAACGGCTGAAGATCCGACCCCATGGCATACCGCATCCTCACGCTCAACAGCATCAGTGTCCGCGGACTGGAGAGGCTCCCGCGCGAGCGCTACGAAGTGGCGTCCGCACTGAACCACCCGCACGGCGTGCTGGTGCGCTCGGCCGACATGCACCAGTTCGCGGTGCCCGACTCGCTCCTCGCCGTGGCGCGCGCCGGCGCCGGCACGAACAACATTCCCGTGGCGCAGCTCAGCGCGCGCGGCATCCCGGTGTTCAACGCACCCGGCGCCAACGCGAACGCGGTCAAGGAACTGGTGCTGGCCGGATTGTTCCTCGCCGCGCGCAACATCTGCCAGGCCTGGGACTTCGCCCGCGGGCTCGATGGCGACGATGCCGCGATCGACGCGGCGGTGGAGAAGGGCAAGAAGAATTTCGTCGGCTTCGAACTGCCGGGGCGCACGCTCGCGGTGGTCGGGCTGGGCGCGATCGGCGTCGAGGTCGCCAACGCCGGCCTGTCGCTCGGCATGAAGGTGCTCGGCTACGACCCGCAGATCACCGTGCAACGCGCGTGGCAGCTGTCCGCCTCCGTCGAGCAGGCGCTGTCGCTCGACGACCTGTTCGCGCGCGCCGACCTGGTCAGCGTGCACGTGCCGCTCACGGCGCAGACGCGCGGCCTGGTCAACGCGGCGCGCCTGAAGCTGATGCGCGCGGGCGGCGTGGTGCTCAACTTCGCGCGCGCGCCGATCGTCGACGAGGCCGATGTCATCGCCGCGCTCGACGGCGGCCACCTGCACGCCTACGTGTGCGACTTCCCGACCCGCGCGCTGAAGCGCCATCCGCGTGCCATCACGCTGCCGCACCTGGGCGCCTCGACCGGCGAGGCCGAGGAGAATTGCGCGGCGATGGCGGCCGATACGCTGCGCGATTTCCTCGAGAACGGCAACATCCGCAACTCGGTCAATTTCCCCGAAGCGCTGCTGCCGCGCGTGCCCGGCAAGACGCGGCTGGCGATAGCGAACAACAACGTGCCGAACATGGTTGGCCAGATCTCGACGCTGCTGGCCAGCGCCAACATCAACATCGCCGACCTGCTGAACAAGTCGCGCGGTGAACTCGCGTACACGCTGATCGACACCGACGGTGGCGTCGACGAGCCACTGGTGCGCAAGCTCCGCGGCATCGACGGCGTGCTGTCGGCGCGCGTCGTGCATGAACAGGTCTAGGCACCCGGCCGGGTCCATGGCAGCGCGACGCAAGCCCGCCCGACGCGCGCGTTCCGCACCGCCAGCGGCCTCGCTCGAGTCGATCCGCGCCGAGATCGACACGCTCGACGAGCAGCTGCAGCAGCTGATCAGCCGCCGGGCGCTGCTCGCCGCCCGCGTCGGCATCTCGAAGCATGCCGACGGGCACACCGTCGATTTCTACCGGCCGGAGCGCGAAGCCGAGGTGCTGCGCGCGGCGCTGGAGCGCAACCACGGGCCGCTGCGCAACGAGGAAATCGCGCGCCTGTTCCGCGAGATCATGTCGGCGTGCCTCGCGCAGCAGGAGCCGCTCAAGGTCGCGTTCCTCGGGCCCGAAGGCACCTACACGCAGGCGGCGGTGTACAAGCACTTCGGCCACTCGGTGCGGGCACTGGCGCTGGGCACGAGCGACGAGGTGTTCCACGAGGTCGAGGCGGGCAACGCCGACTTCGGCGTGGTCGCCGTCGAGAACTCGAGCGAGGGCACGGTCACGCACACGCTCGACCGGCTGGTCGGCAGCCCGCTGCACATCTGCGGCGAGGTCGAGTTGCGCATCCGCCATTGCCTGATGGGCCGCATGGAATCCCTCGGCACGATCGCGCGCGTCTGCGCGCATGCGCAGGCGCTGGCGCAATGCCGGCAGTGGCTCGATGAAAACCTGCCCGACGCCGAGCGCGTGCCGGTCAGCAGCAACGCCGAAGGCGCCCGCCGCGCGCGCGACGAACACGGCACGGCCGCGATCGCCGGCGAGACCGCCGCCGAGGTCTACGGCCTGCGGCTGCTGGCGAACGAGATCGAAGACCGCGCCGACAACACCACGCGCTTCCTCGTCATCGGCCGCAAGCTCCTGGCGCGGAGCGGCGCCGACAAGACGACGCTGCTGGTGTCGACCAGCAGCACCGCGGCGCCGGGCGCCTTGTACCGGCTGCTCGAACCGCTGGCGAAGAACCGCATCAGCATGACGCGCATCGAATCGCGCCCCTCGCGCCGCGGCAAGTGGCACTACGTGTTCTTCATCGACATCGAGGGCCACGTCAGCGACCCGCCGGTCGCGCGCGCGCTCAAGAGCCTCAAGGTGCGCGCCTCGCTGTTCAGGGTGATCGGTTCCTATCCGCGCTCGGTCCTGTGACGTGAGCGCGACGACGAAGCTCACCGCGGCGCATCCCGGCCAGCTCGCAACGGCGGCGGTGCGCGCGCTCTCGCCGTACGTGCCGGGCAAGCCGATCAGCGAACTGCAGCGCGAGTACGGCATCAGCGACGTCATCAAGCTGGCCTCGAACGAGAACCCCTATGGCCCGAGCCCGCTGGCGATCGCGGCCATCCGCGCCGCCATCGCGGACGCCTGGCTGTATCCGGACGGCAGCGCGCACGAACTGAAGCGGGCGCTCGGCGCGCACCTTGCCGTGCCGGTCGAATGCCTGACCCTCGGCAACGGCTCGAATGAACTGCTGCTGATGCTGGCCGAGACCTTCCTGGATGCCCAGCACAGCGCCGTCTGCTCGCAGTACGGGTTCGCGATCTATCCGCTGGTGATCCGCGCCACGGGAGCCACCTGCCTCGAGGCGCCGGCGCATGCGCCCGGCACGCCGATGCCCTACGGGCACGATCCCGAGGCGATGCTGCGCGCCATCCGCGCCGACACGCGGCTGGTGTTCATTGCCAATCCGAACAATCCGACGGGCACCTGGGTCGGGCACGAAGCCCTGGAGGCCTTCATCGAGGCCGTGCCCGCACACGCGCTGGTGGTGCTCGACGAGGCCTACCTCGAGTTCGCCGAACTGAGTGGCGTGCCGAGCGGGCTGCCGTGGCTGGCCGACCATCCGAACCTGGTCGTGCTGCGCACCTTCAGCAAGGGTTACGGCCTGGCCGGACTGCGCATCGGCTACGCGGTCTCGCACCCGGAGGTGGCCGACGCGATGAACCGTTACCGGCCGGCGTTCAACGTCGGCAACCTGGCCCAGGCGGCCGCGATCGCGGCGCTCCAGGACCCTGGGCACGTGCAGGATGCCGCGCGGCGCATCGTCGCCGAGCGCGCACGCGTGGCGACCGCGCTGCGCGGGCTGGGACTGGCCTGCGTGCCGTCGGCCGGCAATTTCCTGATGGTCGACTGTGGCGCCGAAGCGGCACCGGTCTACGAACAGCTGCTGCGTGGCGGTGTCATCGTGCGGCCGATCGGCGGGTACGGGCTGCCGCGGCACCTGCGCATCTCGATCGGATTGCCGGAGCACAACGACCGGCTGCTCAAGCTTTTGGCGAAGCTGGTGCCGGCCGCGCCGGCGGCATCGCCGGCATGAGCGGGCCGGCCCGCCAAAGCTATCGGGTCGCTCCGGTCGCGCGCGTCGGCGGGGCGATCCGCGTGCCGGGCGACAAGTCGATTTCGCATCGCGCGCTGATGCTCGGCAGCATCGCCACCGGCGAAACACGTGTCAGCGGTTTCCTGGCCAGCGCCGACTGCCTCGCGACGATGACGGCGATGCGCGCGCTCGGCGTGCGCATCGCGCGCCCGGCCGAGCACGAGGTGATCGTGACCGGCGCCGGGCCCGATGGCCTGCACGCCAGCGCCGCGCCGCTCGACATGGGCAACGCCGGCACCGCGATGCGGCTGTCGATGGGCCTGCTGTGCGGCCAGCGTTTCTCCAGCACGCTCATCGGTGACGCCTCGCTGATGCAGCGGCCGATGGAACGGGTCGCCAAGCCGCTGCGGCTGATGGGCGCGCGCATCGACACGCGCGAAGGCCGGCCGCCGGTCGTGCTGCACGGCGGCGCCACGCTGCACGGCATCGACTACGCGTTGCCGATGGCCAGCGCCCAGGTCAAGTCGGCGCTGCTGCTGGCGGGGCTGGCCGCGACGGGCACGACGCGCGTCACCGAGCCGGCGCCCACGCGCGATCACACCGAACGCATGCTGGCCGGTTTCGGCGTCCCGGTGCGGCGCGCGGGCGCGTGCGTCGAGCTGGCCGGCGGCCAGCCGCTGCGCGGCACCGCGGTGCAGGTCCCCGGCGATTTCTCCTCCGCGGCGTTCTTCATCGTGGCCGGCTGCCTCGCTGCCACCGACGGGCTGACCATCGAACGCGTCGGCATCAACCCGACGCGCACCGGGCTGCTCGACATGCTGCGGCTGATGGGTGCACGCATTCAGGTCAGGGAGCGGCAGGACGCCGCGGGCCCGGAGCCGCTGGCCGACATCACCGTACACGCCGGCCCGCTGCGTGGCGCGGTCATTCCGCCCGAACTCGTGCCGCTGGCGATCGATGAGCTGCCGGTGCTGTTCATCGCCGCCGCCTGCGCGGAAGGCGAGACCGTGGTCACCGGCGCGGGCGAACTGCGCGTCAAGGAAAGCGATCGGCTGGCCGCGATGGCCGCCGGGCTGGCCGCGATCGGCGCGCGCTGCGAGCTGCTGCCCGACGGCATCCGCATCGTGGGCGGGCCCTTGCGCGGCGGGCGCATCGACAGCCACGGCGATCACCGCATCGCGATGTCGTTCGCCATGGCCAGCGTCCGCGCCACCGCACCGATCGACATCGACGACGTCGCCAATGTGGCGACGTCCTTCCCGGGCTTTCCGGAGGTGGCGCGCGCGGCGGGCCTGGCTCTGGACGAGGCGAACGGCGCATGAACGCGGCGCCGGCCGCCCCGGTGGTGACGATCGACGGACCGAGCGGGGCCGGCAAGGGCACGATCAGCCGCGAGCTCGCCGGGCGCCTGCATTGGCACCTGCTCGACAGCGGGGCGCTGTACCGGCTGGTCGCCTACGCGGGCCAGGCTGCCGGCCTGGCAGCCGATGACCGGGACGGGCACGCGGGGCTGGCGGGGCAGCTCGACATCCGTTTCGGCTCCAGACCCGACGGGGGCGAACAGATCTGGCTGGCGGGCGTGGACGTCACGCAGGGCATCCGCAGCGAATCGGCCGGCATGGGCGCCTCGCGGGTGGCGGCCTGGCCGGAGGTGCGCGCCGCGCTGCTGGCCCGCCAGCGGGGTTTCGCCCGCCCGCCGGGCCTGGTGGCCGACGGGCGCGACATGGGCACCGTCGTTTTCCCGTCCGCGCCGCTGAAGATCTTCCTGGTCGCCACGGCCGAGGAAAGGGCGCTCAGGCGCTATAACCAGTTGAAAGGAAAGGATTCTGCTGTTAACCTTGCCGCCCTTTCGCGCGAGATCGCGGCGCGGGACCAGCAGGATTCAACCCGGCCGGTCGCGCCCCTGGTGCCCGCCGCGGATGCCGTCGTCGTCGATTCCACCGGCCTGTCGATTGCCGATGTGCTCGAACGCGTGCGGCGTCTGGGCATCGAGCGCGGATTGTGGCGGGAGGATTTCAGTCCAGGCGGGTGAGGCAGGGAAGCCTCGACCCATTCGTCAACACACCCGCGCGGCGCCGGAAGGGCGCCTGCGGCCAACAGTGCGTGCCCCAAGAAGGCACGCGAGAGACAACATGAGCGAAAGTTTCAGCGAGATGTTCGAGCAGAGCCTGGCGAACAAGAATATTCGCCCGGGCATGATCCTGATGGGCCTGGTCGTCGACGTGACGCCCGATGTCGTGCTCATCAACGTGGGATTGAA
>DATKLZ010000086.1:0-4145 GCA_035542135.1 Steroidobacteraceae bacterium
GCGAGGAGGCGCGCCGTGCCTGAGACGCCGTCGCCCGCGAGCGTCGCCGCCGACGCCCGCGACCGGGCCCTGGCCCTGGGACTGCGGCGCGCGCGCCGCATCGGCTACCAGACGATCGTGATCCGCGAGTGGGGCCGGATCGTGCGCATCTGGGGCCAGACCCTGATGCCGCCGGCGATCACCGCGACGCTGTACTTCATCATCTTCGGCAACCTGATCGGCCGGCGGGTCGGCGCGATGGGCGGCTTCGACTACGTGCAGTACATCGCGCCCGGCCTGATCATGATGAGCGTGATCACCAACTCCTACGGCAACGTGGTGTCGTCGTTCTTCGGCGCGAAGTTCGGCCGCCACCTCGAGGAGATGCTGGTCTCGCCGCTGCCGAACTGGATCATCCTCTGCGGCTACGTGAGCGGCGGCCTGGCGCGCGGCCTCGCGGTCGGCGCGGTGGTGACGCTGGTGTCGCTGGTGTTCGCGCACCTCACCGTGCATCACCTCGGCGCGATCCTCGCCGCCGTGGTGCTGACCTCGGTGACCTTCGCGCTCGGCGGCTTCATCAACGCCGTGTTCGCGAAGAACTTCGACCAGGTGAACTTCATCCCCGTGTTCATCCTCACGCCGCTGACCTACTTCGGCGGCGTGTTCTACTCCGTCTCGATGCTGCCCGACTGGGCGCGCGCGCTCTCGCACGTCAACCCGATCCTGCACATGGTGAATGCGTTCCGCTACGGGTTCCTCGGCGTCAGCGACGTCAGCGTCGCCGGCGCCTTCGGCATCATGGCCGCACTGGTGGTCGCGCTGTTCATCGCCGCCCTGCAGCTGATGAACCGCGGCGTCGGCATCCGCGACTGAAGCCCCGCCGCGGCGCCGCTAGCCGCGCAGCGCCTGGCCGCCGAACGCCGCGACCGCCAGGTCGATGAACACGCGCACCTTCGGGGTCAGGTAGCGCGTGCCCGGAAAGACGGCATGGACCGGCACCGACGGCGGCTGCCAGTCAGGCAGCACGCGGCGGAGCGACCCGGCGGCCACCGCCTCACGGGCCAGCGCCAGCGGCAGCTGCGCGACGCCGTGTCCGCGGATGGCGGCGTCGCGTACCACGAAGCTGTTGTTGGCGCGCAGGCGAGCCGTGCCGGCGACCTGCCGCTGCTCGCGGCCCTTGCCCAGCCGCCAGCCCTGCCGATGCCGGCCGCCGCTGAACTGCAGCAGATCATGGCCGTCGAGTTCGGCGGGCGAGCGCACCGCGCCGCGGCGCCGCAGGTACGCCGGCGAAGCGAACAACCCGTAATCGAGTTCCCCGAGCTTGCGCGCCGCCAGGCTCGAGTCGCCCAGCTCGCCGATGCGGATGGCGACATCGAACCCTTCGTGCACGATGTCGACCAGGCGACCGGTGAACTCGCTTTCCACGCTCACCTGCGGATAGCGCTCGAGGTAGGCGTTGATCCAGCCGGCGACCGCGATGATGCCGAATTCCACCCCGCAGGTCAGGCGCAGCGTGCCGCGCGGTTCGGCATGCATGCGCTGCGCGACGCGCCCGATGTCATCCACCGCGCCGAGCACTCCCACGGCACGTTCGTAGATCTCGCGACCGGCCTCGGTCATCGACAGCGAGCGCGTCGTGCGCACGAGCAGCCGCGCGCCCAGCTTGCGCTCCAGCCCGGTGAGGACGCGCGACAGGTGGGACTTCTGCGTGCCGAGCGCCTCGGCGGCACGCGTGAAGCTGCCCGCCTGCACCACGCGCACGAAAGCGGTCAGCTCGCCGATTTCCATTGTTAACACATTGGATAACAGTCAGTCACAAATGCCATTATTGATGAGACTGCGTCCGGGGCCAATACTTGCCGCACCCATCGCCACGGAGCGCCCATGAGCATCAGGGACCCCAACGTGTCGCGGCCGGCCCGCCCCCGGCGCGTGGCGATCGTCATCGCGAATCCGGCTGTGTCCACCACCACCGGCTGGCCGGTCGGATTCTGGTGGAGCGAGCTGACGCACCCGTACCTCGCGTTCGAGGAGGCCGGCTACCAGGTGGAGGTCTTCAGCCCCGACGGAGGCGCGTGCGAGGCGGACGCGATGAGCGATCCGAACGATGCCAGCGGCTACAGCCGGAGCGACCTCATCAGCCAGGGGTTCATCCACACGCCCGCACTCGCGGCGCTGGTGCGCGATACGCGCAGCGCAGGCGCGATCGACGTCGCCGCGTTCGATGCGCTCGTCGTGGCCGGTGGCCAGGCGCCGATGTTCACGTTCGGGAAGGCCACCGCCCTGCACGACAGGTTCGCCGAGTTCCATGCGGCCGGCAAGGTGGTCGCCGCGCTGTGCCACGGTGTCGCCGTGCTCCGCTACGTGAAGCTGGCCAATGGCGAGTACCTCGCGCGGGGCCGGACGGTCACCGGCTTCGCCAACGTCGAGGAGGATTACGCCGACAATGCGGTCTGGAACTACGGGCTGCTGGCGCGAGACCGCCACGTGATGCCCTGGCGCATCGAGGACGAACTCAAGGCGCTCGGCGCGAATTACGTGCAGGCGGGCCTGTGGCGCAGTTTCGCGGTGCGCGACGGCAACCTGATCACCGGGCAGCAGAATTTCTCCGGCGCCGAGACCGCGCGCCTCGTGATCGAAGCGCTGGGCCGCTAGGAGGTTCCCCCATGGCCGTGGCGATCATTGGCGCAGGCAACGTCGGCATGGCCCTCGGCCGCGCGTTGCTTGCGCGGGGCGAGTCGGTCGCATTCGGGGTGCCGGATCCGGAGAAGTACCGCGCGGCCGTCGCCGCGCTCGGCGCGGGCGCGAGCATCGCCCCGGTCGCGGCGGCGATCGAGGGCAGCGACATGGTCATCCTCGCGGTGCCGTACTCCGCGGCGCGGAGCGTGGCGCAAGCCATGCCGGACTGGAGCAACCGCATCCTGGTGGACGCGACGAATCCGTTGGCGCCGGGCCTGGCGGGGCTCAGCCTGGGCACGACGACCTCGGGGGCGGAACAGATCGCCGCCGCGGCGCGCGGCGCGCGCGTGGTCAAGGCCTTCAACACCACCGGCGCGGAGAACCTCGCGGACAACCGCTCTGCGGCCGTTGCGATCTTCATGCCGGTGTGCGGCGACGACGACGAGGCACGCGGGCGCGTGATCGCGCTCGCGCGCAGGCTCGGCTTCGACGCGGCGGATTGCGGGGGCCTGCAGGCTGCCCGGTACCTCGAGCCCTTTGCGATGACCTGGATCCACCTGGCCATCAAATTGAACCTCGGGCGGCGTTTCGCATTCCTGCGAGTGACTCGTTAACAAAATGGCGTAAGCAGTTCACGTCGCTGGGCTGTTTTCTTCCGGTTTCACACAACTGTCACGAACCTGAAACCCGGCGGTAGCATCGCGCGCCCAGCATCCTGGGGCATGAATCGCGCCCAGCTCGTGCTTGCCCGGTTCGACGACGCCGAATACCGCCTGTGCCGCGGCCTGAATCGCGCCGCGCAGCAGCCCGGGTTGCGCGCGGTGCTGCAGGCCGCCAGCCGGCTCGGCGACGGCGTACTCTGGTACGTGCTGCTCGCCGCGCTGCCGCTGCTGTTCGGCGCCGCGGCGCTCCGGCCGGCGCTGGTCATGGTGGCCACCGGCCTCGCCGGGCTCCTCATCTACCGGCGCCTGAAATCGGTGCTGGTGCGCGAGCGGCCCTTCATCCGCCATCCCGGCATCACGCTGGCGATGGCGCCGCTCGATCGCTACAGCTTTCCCTCGGGCCACACGCTGCACGCGGTGTGCTTCACCTGCCAGGCGGTGGCGCATTTCCCGGTGCTCGCCTGGCTGCTGGTGCCGGCCGCAGCGATGATCGCGCTGTCGCGCGTCGTGCTGGGGCTCCATTATCCGACCGACGTGCTGGCCGGCGCCGCGATTGGCGGCCTGCTGGCCCTGTGCGGGCTGGCGCTCGCATGAGTGCCTGAGCTGATGCGTGTACTGTTCGTCTCCGACGTCTACTTCCCGCGCGTCAACGGCGTCTCCACCTCGATCGCGACGTTTCGCGCCGACCTCGCTGGCGCGGGCGTCGAGACCGTGCTGGTGGCGCCGCAATACGCCGGCGCGCCGGCCTCGGCCGACGATGCGGACCTGATCCGCGTGCCCTCGGGCGCGGTGCCGCGCGATCCGGAGGACCGGCGCATGCGCTGG
>DATKLZ010000087.1:0-23290 GCA_035542135.1 Steroidobacteraceae bacterium
GGTACGTCGTAGGTGTCGCGCGCCGCCTGCTGGATGCGCATGTACGGATCCACGCTGATGTAGCGCGTCTCGACCAGCACTTCGTTGGCCGCGACCGTCGTGCCGACCGGCACGGTGCGGCGCTCGTAATGCTCGGGCCCGACCGGACCGTCGGGACGTTTGCAGTAGATCCACTGCTCATTGATCAGCGGCGTGGTCGTCATGGAGTGCTCGATGGCGGCGAGGCGTTGGCAAGCATAATATGCCACGTGCATCCCCGCAGGGGTTGGCGCGGACTGCAGCATCGCGAGGGGAGCCTGGACCGGTGAGCGCGGAGTGGACATTGCGGATCGATCTGGCGGCGGCCTTCAGGCTGGCCGTGGAGTTCAACTGGCACGAAGCCGTCGGCAATCATTTCAGCGCCTGTGTTTCGGACGATGGACGGCAATTCCTGCTGAATCCGCGCTGGAAGCATTTTGCGACGATCCGCGCCAGCGACCTGCTGCTGCTCGATGCCGACGACGCGGGCACGATGCAGCGCCCGGGCGCGCCCGATCCTTCCGCCTGGTGCATCCATGGCGCCGTGCATCGGCACGCGCCGAGGGCACGAGTGCTGCTGCACTGCCACCCGCCGTATGCCACCGCTCTGGCTGCGCTCAAGGACCCGATGTTCAAGCCGATCGACCAGAATACGGCGCGCTTCTACGGCCTGGTTGGGCTCGACCTTGCCTACGGCGGCATTGCCGACGATGAGGCCGAAGGCCGGCGCATTGCCGCGGCGCTGAAGGAGCACCCGATCCTGATGATGGGCAACCATGGCGTGTCGGTCAGCGCCCCGACTGTCGCCGAGGCCTTCGACCTGCTGTATTTCTTCGAACGCGCCAGCCGCACCATGATCCTCGCGTACTCGAGCGGGCAACCACTGAACGTGATGTCGCCTGAAATCGCCGCCAGGACCGCCGCGGACTGGGCCGAATACAACGACTCCGCCTTCGCGCATTTCGAGCAGCTGAAGTCGCTCCTCGATGCGAAGGACCCGAGCTACCGTCACTAGCGCGCCGCCCGTGGCTGCCTCGGCGACAATCCAGGAACGGCGCGCGAGTTTCCGTGCCCTGCATGCGTCGGGTTGCTTCCTGCTGCCCAACCCCTGGGACATCGGCGGCGCGCAGCGTCTCGAGCGCATGGGCTTCAAGGCGATCGCGAGCTCCAGTTCGGCCTGCGCCCAGGCGCTCGGACGGGAGGACTACCAGATCAGCCTGCCGCAGGCGCTCGAGCACCTGCGAATGCTGGTCGGCGCGACGCAACTGCCGGTCAATGCGGATTTCGAGAATGGCTTCGCCGCCGAACCCGAGCGCGTCGCCGACCACGTGCGGCTCGCGATCGCCACCGGCATCGCCGGGCTGTCCATCGAGGATCGCGCCGACCAGGGGCTCCACGACCCGGTGCGCGCCGCCGAGCGCGTTGCGGCTGCGAAGCAGGCCATCATCGCAACGGGCGAGGATGTGATGCTGGTGGCGCGCACCGAGGCGTATTTCGAGGGCGAGACGCGCGTGGCGCCGGTGATCGATCGGCTGCAGCGCTATGCCGCAGCCGGCGCGGATTGCCTGTACGCGCCGGGCGTGACGGATATCCGCGACATCGCGGAGATCGTGCGTGCGGTCGCACCGCTCCCCGTCAACGTGCTGCTGTACGGGCAGTCGATGCGCGTGGCGGAACTGGCCGCCGTGGGTGTACGGCGCGTGAGCCTGGGGGGCGCGCTTGCCGCGGCGTCCTGGCGCGGGTTCGACGCGGCCGCGCGCCGGTTCCTGGAGCACGGCAGCCTGCCGGTGCCGGGCTGAGGCAACGGGCTACGCGCTGTCCGGGCGCTTCGGCACCTGCATGCCGCGCGCCACGGCGGGTCGTTCGAGGAACTGCCGCGTCGCCCGCGGCACGTGCACGAAGTCCTGGTACCGGAGGAGTTCGGCCGCCTGGTAGTAGGTAACCAGGTGGTTCACCCACGGAAAGGTCGCGATATCGGCGATCGTGTATTCCTCGCCCAGGATCCAGCTGCGGCTGGCCAGCCGCTCCTCGAGCACGCTCAGCAGACGGCGTGATTCGTCGAGGTAGCGGCCGAGCGGTCGCTTGTCTTCCCAGGCGCGGCCGGCGAAGCGGTTGAAGAACCCGACCTGTCCGAACATCGGGCCGACATTGCCCATCTGGAACATCAGCCATTGCAGGGTCTCGAAGCGTCGTGGGCCGCTCCGCGGCAACAGCTGGCCAGTCTTCTCCGCCAGGTACCACAGGATGGCGCCCGACTCGAACAGGGGAAGCGGTGCTCCATCCGGGCCATCGGGATCGATGATCGCCGGAATGCGGTCGTTGGGATTGAGCGAGTGGAACTCCGGGGAATGCTGGTCATTGTCTTCGAAGCTGACGCGATGCGCCTCATACGGCAGGCCGGTTTCCTCCAGCATCACCGCGACCTTGATGCCGTTGGGCGTGCCGAGCGAATAGAGCTGCAACCGGTCCGGAAACCGCGGTGGCCACTTGCGCGTGACCGGAAACGCCTCGAGCGCCGTCACGAACTCAACTGCGCATCCGCGCGCCGGACGGATCGAACGGCGGCGCGACCAGGCGCGTGGCGGCGCGGCGCTCGCCGATGATGTCCACCGCGAAGCCGTCTGTTTCCGCGGCCACCGCATTCGACACGTACCCCAGCGCGAGCGATTGGCCGACGCTGTGACCGTAGCCGCCGGAGGTGACCCAACCGACGACCTTGCCGCTGTGCCAGATCGGCTCGTCGCCGATGGCATCGGCATCGGTGGCCTGCACGCTGAGCGCGATGAGCCGGCGCTCGCCGCCCTGCTCCTTTTCTCGGATCGCCGCAGCACGGCCGATGAACTCGGGCTTGCCCAGGTCGACGAAGCGGCCGAGCCCGGCTTCGTATGGGCCGTAGATTGGCCGGAATTCGCGCGCCCAGGTGCCGAAGGATTTCTCGAGGCGCATCGCATTCAGCGCGCGACCACCGACCAGCCGCAGGCCGAACGGCTTTCCCGCCTGCACCAGCAGATCGTAGAGCGCGCGCTGGTATTCGCCCGTGACCCAGATTTCATAGCCCAGGTCGCCGGTGAAGGAGACCCGCCCGACGAAGGCCGGCACCATGCCGACATCGATCGCGCGGAAACTCATGAACGGGAAGGCCTCGTTCGACAGGTCGGTGTCGACGAGCCCCTGCAGCAGCGCGCGGCTCTTCGGCCCCGCGATCGACAGGCCCACGTATTCCATCGCGCACGGGCGCACCTGCACGCCCGACGGCCGCTGGGTGCGCTCGAACCAGCGCAGGTAATAGGATTCCGCGGCGTAGGTGCCGATCAGGAACACGCGTTCTTCCGACACGCGTCCGAGCGTGAAGTCACCGATCAGGCGGCCCCGTTCATTCAGCATCGGCGAGAGCGACAGGCGTCCGACCTTGGGCACCCTGTTCGCCATGACCCTCGATAGCCAATCGATTGCGCCAGCACCCGTCACCTCGAACTTGCCGTAGTTCGTGATCTCGATCAGGCCGACGCCCTCGCGTACCGCGCGGCATTCCGCGGCGACGTGCGCATGCGCGTTCGAACGGTGGAAGGTGATCTGCTCGCTGGGTTCGGTGCCCTGCGGCGCGAACCACAACGCGTGCTCGAGCCCGCAGTAATCACCGAACACGGCGTTCTCCGCCTGCAGCCGCTCGTAGATCGGCGAGGTGCGCAGCGGCCGCGCCGCGGGCAGTTCCTCGTTCGGGAAACGGATGCGGAAGCGCCGTGAATAGTTCTCGCGCACCTTGGCATTCGTATACGCCCGCGTGGCCCATTCGCCATAGCGCGCCACGTCCATGCCCCAGATGTCCGCGCCCGGATCGCCCTCGACCATCCAGTTGGCGAGCGCGAGGCCAACGCCGCCGCCCTGGCTGAATCCGGCCATGACGCCGCAGGCGACCCAGTAGTTGCGCAGGCCCCGGATCGGCCCGACGAGCGGGTTGCCGTCCGGCGCGAACGTGAACGGGCCGTTGACGATCTTGCGGATGCCGGCCTCGGCGAGCCGCGGGAAATGCTGGAAGCCCACCTCGAGGCTGGGCGCGATGCGCTCGAGGTCGTTGGGCAGCAGGTCCTGGCCGAAGTCCCACGGCGTCACGCGCGGCGACCAGGGCACGCAGGAGCGCTCGTAGGTGCCGAGCAGCATGCCGCCGCGCTCCTGGCGCATGTAGATCTCGCCCTCGAAATCGATGCACATGAGCTGCTCTTTCTGGCCAGCGAGCTCCGGGATGTCCTCGGTGATCAGGTACTGGTGCTCCATCGCCAGCACCGGGAGCTCCAGGCCCACCATGCGGCCGACCTCGCGCGCCCACAAGCCGCCGGCGTTGACGACGTGCTCGGCGTGCACGGTGCCCTTCTCGGTGACCACGTCCCAGCCGCCGTCGCTCCGCTGCCTCGTGTCGATGACGCGCGTCTGGCGCACGATCTCGGCGCCGCCGATCTGCGCCGCCTTCGCATAGGCGTGCGTGACGCCGAACGGATCGACGTGGCCTTCGATGGGGTCGTACAGGCCGCCGACGAAGCATTTCTCATCCATCAGCGGGCAGAGCTTCTTCATCTCGGCGGCGCCGAGCAGCTCGAGCTCCATGCCGAGGTACCGGCCACGCGCCTGCGCCATCTTCAGCCAGTCCATGCGCTCGCGCGTGCCGGCGAGCATCGCGCCGCCGGTCACGTGCAGGCCGCAGGACTGCCCCGAGATCTTCTCGATCTCGCTGTAGAGCTGGATCGTGTACTGCTGGAGCTTGGCGACGTTTGGGTCGCCATTCAGCGTGTGCATGCCGCCGGCGGCGTGCCAGGTCGAACCGGAGGTGAGCTCGGCGCGCTCGATCAGCAGCACGTCCTTCCAGCCCGCCTTGGTCAGGTGATACAGGACGCTGGCGCCCACCACTCCGCCGCCGATGACGGCCACCCGCACATGTGTCTTCATGGATTGATCCTAGGTCACTGGCGGCGCGCCGCCCTCGCTCTTGCGCCGCGCGACGTAGGCATCGAGCGCCTCGACGACGGCAGGGTCGCGCGCCGGCGCGACGAATTCGTCCAGGCGCTGGTGCCAGATGGCGTTGGCTCGCTCGGTCGCGGTCTTAGCGCCGTCGTCGGTCCATGCGCCGAAGTTGCGCCAGTCGGACACCATCGGCGCGTAGAAGGCCGTGCGGTAACGTTCCATCGTGTGCGCGCAGCCGAAGAAATGCCCGCCGGGGCCCACTTCGCCGACCGCCTCGACGCCGATGTCCGCGCTGGTCGCGCCGACCGGCTGGAACACCTCGGCGAACATCTGCAGCATCTCGACATCGATGATGAATTTCTCGTACGAGGTCGACAGGCCGCTTTCCATCCAGCCGGCCGCGTGCAGGATGAAATTGCAGCCGCCGAGCAGCGCGCCCCACAGGCTCATCTGCGCCTCGTAGGCGGCCTGGGCGTCGACCACGTTCGACGCCGTGGCGTTCGACGAGCGCCACGGCAGCTTCAGGAACCGCGCCAGCTGCCCGGCGCCGAACGAGGCCTTGACGTATTCGGGCGTGCCGAACGCCGGTGATCCGGACTTCATGTCGACGTTGGAGGTGAAGCTGCCGTAGACGATGGGCGCGCCGGGCCGCGTGATCTGCGCCAACGTCAACCCGGCCAGCGCTTCCGCGTGCGCCAGCGCGAGCGCGCCGGCGATCGTCACCGGCGCCATCGCGCCGGCGAGCGTGAACGGCGTGATGATCGTCGGCTGGCCGGCGGCGGCGAAGTCGATGATGCCCTCCGACATCGGTATGTCGAGCTGGAGCGGTGAGTTCGTGTTGATGACCGAATAGGTGTACGGGCGCTGCGCGAACTGCTCCTCGGTCAGGCCATGCGCGATGCGCAGCAGCGCGAAGTTGTCGGCCACTTGCTGGTGCCCGCGCGAGAAGATGAACGGCACCTTGTCGGTCAGCAGCAATTGCGCGCGCGTGACCTCGAGATGGCGCACGTGCACCGGGATGTCCTGCGGTTCGACGCCGCTCCCCAGCACGTGGATCGCCTCGAAGCCCTGGCACAGCTTCATCAGGTTGCAGAAATCCTCGAACGTGCCGGCGCGCCGGCCGCGTTCGATGTCCATGATGTTCGGTGGCCCGGATGTGGGTGCGAACGCCACGCCGCGGCCTGCCAGCGACACGCTGCGGGCCGGGTCGAGCGCGTGCAGCGCGAAGCCGCGTGGCGCGGTGGCCAGCGACTGGGCAACCAGGCCGCGATCGATGCGCACCATCAACGTGCCCTCATCGACCTGCGCCCCGCCTGCGGCATAACGCGCCCGCGCATCGGCGGCCAGCACCTTCATGCCCTGGTTCTCGAGCAGCCCGAGCGCCGCTTCGTGGATCGCCTCGACCTGGTCGTCGGAGAAGACCCGCAGCGGCTCGAAGGGATTCTCGAGGTGCCGGTAGGTCAGCGAACGATCGACGGCTGCAGCGGGTGGCTCACCGCTGCCCGCTCGACGCCTGCTGCGGCGCGCGGCGCGCTCGTCGCGCTCATTCATTCGATACCGCCAGCCTCAGCGCCGCATCGGCGGGCGGCGCGCCCTTGCCGAACCGTTCGATCAGCCAGGAGCGGAACAATGCTATGGCCGTATCGCCGAGCGCTTCCGGGTGGGTGATCAGGTAGTAGCCGTAGCCGTCATCGAGCGTGCCTTCATAGGGGCGCACGAGGCGGCCGGCGCGGATCTCCTCGCTGAACAGGTTCTCGTCGACGAGCACGACCCCCTCGCCGCTAAGCGCGTACTGCACGGCCAGCGTGGCGGTGTCGAACACCAGGCCACGCTCGAAGTTGACCGAGCTGATGCCCGCCTGCCGCATGAACTGCGCCCACAGGTGATGGCGCGGCTGGTCGGCCAGCCGCACGTGGATCAATTCGTTCGCGGCGAGGAACGCCGGCAGGTCCTTGTCCGCGTGGCGCGCTGCCAGGGCGGGATGGCACAGCAGGTTCAGGCGCACCGGCCAGAGCAGGTCCGCGATCATGTGCGTGACGGTCGGCTTCGAATAGATCACCGCGACGTCGACTTCGGTCTGCGGCGGGCCGACACCCGAGGGGCTGACGAGGTCGATCTCCACCTCGGCGCTGGCGCGGCGGAAATCGCGCAGGATCGGCACGGCCAGCTGCACGGCGAAGCTCGGTGGCATCTGCACGCGCAGCGTGCGCTGCATCGGCGTGCCTTCGTTGCGGATGTCATCGAGCGCGTATTCGAGCCGGTCGAAGGACTTGTTGACCGCGGGCAGCAGGTGCGCGCCCGCCTGCGTGAGCACGAGCGAGTGCGGGCGCCGCTCGAACAATTGCGCGCCGATCAGCGTCTCGAGCGCGATGACGTGACGCGACAGCGCGCTCTGCGAAATCAGCAACGCATTGGCGGCGGCGGTGAAGCTGCCGTGCTTGGCCACGCCCTCGAATGCGCGCAGCGCGTTCAGGGGCAGCCAGCGGCGGCCTATGGCGGGTTTGCTCATGGTGGGCCATAGTAGCGTGCGCGCCGGGGTCGCGAAATGACCCCATGGCGCATTGATTCCATGACATTTTTCGATACGCGCATGCCAATTGTCGGGGCCGCCGGGTGGCCCGCAGCCGGAGAATGAAGCCCGATGGGAAATGATGCCGCCACACGAACCCGCGCCGAATGGGAACGCCTGGCCCGCGCGCTGCGCCCGGAGGGACGCGCGCTGATCGGCGGCGAGCCGCGTGCCGCCGCTGACGGGCGCAGCTTCGATGCGGTCAGCCCGATCGATGGACGCGTCATCGGCCAGGTCGCGCGCTGCGGCGCGGCGGATGTCGACGCCGCCGTGGCCGCGGCCCGCGCCAGCTTCGAGGCCGGGCACTGGCGGCACATGGAGCCGCCCGAGCGCAAGCACGTGCTGTTGCGATTCGCCGAACTGATCCGCGCCGATCTCGACAACCTGGCGCTGCTCGAGACGCTCGACGTGGGCAAGCCCATCGGCGATGCGCTGGGCTCGGACGTGCCGGCCTGCGCCAACTGCATCGCCTACTACGCCGAGTTCGCCGACAAGCTCTACGACGAGATCGCGCCAACGGGGCCGAAGGACCTGGCGCTGATCCGGCGCGAGCCGCTCGGCGTCGTCGCGGCGATCGTGCCGTGGAATTACCCGCTGGTCATCGCCGCATGGAAACTCGGGCCGGCGCTGCTGGCGGGCAACTCCGTGGTGCTGAAGCCGGCCGAGCAGTCGCCGTACGGCGCCATCCGCCTGGGCGAGCTGGCGCTGCAGGCCGGCATTCCGCCCGGCGTGCTCAACGTCGTGCCCGGCTTCGGCGAGGAAGCCGGCAAGGCGCTGGCCTTGCACGCCGATGTCGACCTGGTGACCTTCACCGGATCGACCGAAGTGGGCAAGCTGATGTTGCGCTACGCGGGCGAATCGAACCTGAAGCGCGTGGCGCTGGAGCTCGGCGGCAAGAGCCCGCAGATCGTGCTGCGCGACGCCGACCTGGGAGCGGCCGCGAGCGACATCGCGTGGGCGATCTTCTACAACCAGGGTGAATCCTGCAACGCCGGTTCGCGGCTGATCTGCGATGCGGGCGTCAAGCCCGAGCTGCTGGCCGAGGTCAAGCGCGTCGCGGCGACGATCACGCTCGGCCACCCGCTCGACCCGGCCACGAAGATGGGCGCGCTGATCGACGCCGGCCACATGCGGCGCGTGCTCGGCTACATCGACACCGGCATCGCGGAAGGCGCGGAAGTCGCGCTCGGCGGCAGGCAGGCGATGGTGGAGAGCGGTGGCAACTACGTCGAAGCGACGATCCTCGACAAGGTGGGGCCGGCGACGCGCGTCGCGCGCGAGGAAATCTTCGGGCCGGTGCTGGCGGTCACGGCCGTGCGTGATGAAGCCGAGGCGCTGCGCATCGCGAACGATTCGATCTACGGCCTGGCGGCCGCGGTCTGGACGCGCGACATGGATGCCGCGCATCGCGTCTCGAACGCACTGCGCGCCGGCACGGTGTGGATCAACACCTACTTCAAGTCGGCGATGACGACGCCGTTCGGCGGATTCAAGCAGTCCGGCTTCGGGCGCGACCGCTCGCCGCACGCGATCGAGAAGTACACCGACCTGAAGACGATCTGGACCACGTATCGCTAGCGCGCGGCCGCGCCGCGTCCTAGTGGGCGGCGGCGGCGGCGTCCGGATCCAGGCCCCGGTCGGCCTGCGCCGCGGCGGCCCACTCCTTTTCGCGGTCCAGTGACCGGCAGGCGAGCAGGTACACGATCGAGGAGACCGGCAGCCCGACCAGCATGGCCAGGTCGGCGCCGCCGAGCGCGTCGGCGACCGGGCCCTTGAACTGCCGCGTGCTGAAGAACGGCACCATGGCCGCGAATCCCACGGCGTAGGCCAGCAGCCCGCGCCAGCTCCAGCGCCCGTAGATGCCGCGCGGATTGAAGATCTCGCGCACCGAGTAGCGGCACCTGCGCACCCAGTAGAAGTCGACGAGGTTGATCGCCGTCCACGGCGTGAACAGGTACAGCAGCAGCGACAGCAGTTCATCGAAGCGGTTGGCGAAGTCGGGCGACGACTCCAGCGCGAGGACGAGCGAGACCGCGAAGGCGAGTAGCAGTGCCACCACCCGCCCCTTGAGACCGGTTTTCTGCGGCCGCACGCAGTCCGCGACGCTCAGCAGCGTCAGCGAGGCGCCGTAGAAATTCAGGCCGGTGATCGACACCAGACCGAGTATGCCGCCGGCGAGCAGCACGAAGCCGAAGCCCGGTGTCACCAGGTCTGCCGAGGCCTGCACCGCCGCGGCGACATCCGGATGGGGGCTGATCGCGGCGGCCAGCGTGCCGAGCAGCATCATCCACACGCCGCCGATGAAGGCGCCCAGGTAGGTCCACCAGAACGAGGCGGCGACGCCGACGTTGGCCGGCAGGTAGCGCGAATAGTCGCTGACGTAGATCGACCAGCTCAGCTGGTAGGCCGCGGCGGCGAAGAACTGCACCATGAACGGGATGCCCCTGAATTCGCCGAGCCGCATCAGCGTAGCGGGCATCGGGATCAGCCACAGCGCCGCGAGCGTGAAGGCACCGAGCAACGCCAGCATGAAGTAGGCGAACAGGCGTTGCACGCGGTGGATCCAGTCGTAGCCGACCGCGGCCATGGCGAGCGCCACGATCGAGAACCAGAAGATGATCGTGCCATCGGTGAAGCGGTGTGCGCCGAAGAGCTGGCGCGTCGCCTGCGCGGCGAGCACGCAGTTGAAGGCGTTGTAGCCGATGTAGGCGACCAGCGCGACGACCCACACCAGCAGTGCGCCCAGGTAGCCGAACTGCGGCCGCGACTGGATCAGCTGCGGCAACCCGAGTTGCGGCCCCTGGGTGGAATGGAAGGCCATGAAGAAGGTGCCGAGCGCACAGCCGCCGAGCACCGAGATCGTCGTCCACCACATCGACAGGCCCATCGAGACCCCGATGACGCCCACGGCGAGCGTGGCGAGATTGGCCTCGCCGGAGAACCACACCGGCCACAGGTCGCGCACCTTGCCGTGGCGTTCAGCCAGCGGCACGTAGTCGATCGATCGCGTCTCTATCGTCGGTCGCTGCCCCATTCGCTACCCCGGAGTCACTGAGTAATATTTATGATTCAATGGCATACGTGCATTATGTCATGCCATTTATACTTATATATGCTAGCCGCGCAAGCGTAACCCATCCGGGTCGTGGCAGGCAGCGAGCCTGACGATCGCCTCGTGCATGTCGCCGAGGATGTCGATCCCGAAACGCTCGCCTTCGCGGGCCAGCGCCGTCGGCACGTAGCCGGCCGCCAGGCTCTTGTCGACGCAGTGCCCATAGGCGCCGGAGGTCACATAGCCTACGGCGGCGCCGTCCTTCATGATCGATTCGTAGCCGACGGCTTCGGCCCCCGCCCCGGGGATCTCCAGGATCACGAAGCGCCGCTTCGGTCCGGCCGCGCGCTCGGCGATCGCCGCCGCCCGCCCCTTGAAGTGCGGCTTGCTGAAGTCGACGTAGCGATCGAGGCCGGTCTCGGCTGGCGTGTAGTCGGGCCGGAAATCCTTGTTGAAGGAGCCGTAGCCTTTCTCGAGACGCAGCGACGACAGGGCCCGCCCGCCGAACAGCCTGAGGCCAAAGGCGGTGCCGGCATCGATCAATTCGTCGTAGAGGGTGGCGAAGTAATCGGGCGTGGTCCAGATCTCGTAGCCCAGTTCGCCGGTGAAACCGGCGCGGACCAGCACCACCGGTGAGAATCCGAGGGCGCACTCGCGCACGTCGAAGAGCCGCAATGCCGCCGCGGACAGGTCGATGCGCGCGAGTCGCTGCAGGAGTTCTCGCGAGCGTGGCCCGGCGATCGACACGCCGCAGAGCGTCGATGCGGCCGGGCGCACGAACACGTCGGCCGGCGGCGTCGCATCGGCGAACCACCGCAGGTGATATTCCTCCGCGAATCCCGAACCGAAGATCAGGTACCGGTCCTCGGCGAGGCAGGCGATCGAGAGGTCGCCGACGATGCGGCCGGCGTCGTTCAGCATCGGCGCCAGCGCGAGCCGGCCGGGACGCGGGATGCGGCTGGCGAACACGCGATCGAGCCAGGCGCGCGCGCCCGGGCCGGTCACCTCGTACTTGCCGTAGTTGCTGGTCTCGTAGAGGCCCACGGCCGAGCGCACGGCCCGGCACTCGGCGCGCACGTGCGCGAAGGCCTCGGAGCGCCGGTACGTCGGCGTCTCGGTTGGCGCAACGCCGGGCGGCGCGAACCACAAGGCGTGCTCGAGGCCGAAGTTGGCGCCCATGACCGCGCCGGCGGCGAGCAGCCGGTCGTAGATCGGCGAGCGACGCAGCGGCCGGCCCGCGGTGAGTTCCTCGTTCGGATACGCGAGCCGGAAGCGGCGCGAATAGTTCTCCGGCACCTTCACCGCCGTGTAGCGCGGCGTTGCGAACGCGCCGAAGCGCGCGACATCCATCGACAGGATGTCCTGCCCCGGGTCGTTCTCGGCCATCCAGCGCGACAGCACGAGCCCGATGCCGCCGCCCTGGCTGAAGCCGGCCATCACCGCACAAGCCACCCAGTAATTGCGCAGGCCACGCACCGGCCCGACCAGCGGATTGCCGTCGGGCGCAAAGGTGAACGGGCCGTTCACCGCCTTGCGGATGCCGACGCGGCCCAGCGCCGGGAAGTGCCTGAAGCCCACCTCGAAGTATGGCGCCAGCCGCTCGAAGTCATCGGGCAGCAGCTGCATCGAGAAATCATCCGGGGTCTGCAGCGGGGACCAGACGACGCCGTTGGGTTCGTAGGTGCCGATCAGCGCGCCGCCGCGCTCCTGGCGCATGTAGATCTCGCCGGCATAGTCGGTGGTGTTGACGATTTCCCTTGCCCTGCCCCGCAGCTCGGGAATGTCCTCGGTCAGCAGGTAGTGGTGCTCCATCGCCAGCACCGGCAGCTCGATGCCGACCATGCGGCCGAGCTCGCGCGCCCACAGGCCACCGCAGTTGACGACGTGTTCGGCGTGCACGGTGCCCTTGTCGGTGATGACGTTCCAGCTGCCGTCGCGCCGTTGTTCGAGCGCCGTGACGCGCGTGAAGCGCTCGACGGCCGCGCCGTAGGTGCGCGCCGCCTTCACGTAGGCCTGCGTCGTGCCCGACGGGTCGCAGTGGCCGCCGTCGGCGCGCCACAGGGCGCCGCAAAAGTACGACGGATCGATCAGCGGATTCAGTTGCTGCGCTTCCTCGAGCGTGATCATGCGTGTTTCCATGCCAAGGTAGCGCGCGCGCGAACAGATCAGCCGGAGGCTGTCGAGCTCGCCCGGCGTGGCGGCGAGCATCAGGCCGCCGTTCGGATGCAGCCCGCAGGACTGGCCCGACAGCGCCTCGATCTCGCGATACAGGTCGATCGTGTACTTCTGCAGCCGGGAGATGTTGGCCTCGCCGTTGAAGGTGTGCATGCCGCCAGCCGCGTGCCAGGTCGAGCCCGAGGTCAGCTCGCTCTTCTCGAGCAGCAGCAGGTCCTGCCAGCCGATCTTGGCGAGGTGGTAGAGCACGCTGGCGCCCACCACGCCGCCACCGATGACGACGGCCCTCGCGGTTGTCTTCATTGCACGCTGCTCCTGCACAGTTCGGCCATGCCGACGGACGATTGTGGCACGAGCCCGAAGGGCCGCGCCGTGGCCTCGAGCCACTCGTGCACATGACGCGCCGTGCTGGCGGGCGCCAGCAGCAAGAGGCCCGCGGGCAGCGCAGCAAGCATCACCGGCACCTGCACCATGATCGTCGCGGCGGCCCGGCCCACGGGGAAATGCGCGGGATCGAGATCCAGGCGGCAGCCTCGGGCCAGCACGTCGAGCCTGCGCGTGCCCTGCAGCAGCACGGCCCCATGGCCGCCTGTCAGGTCGATCACCGCCGCGGGCGCCGCGTCCGGCGGCCAGAGTCCGGGCATGAGTGCAGCCGATGAATCAGGCTGTGGCGCCGCGAGCAGCAGGTAGCGTCCGGGACGGATGCACATCATCAGCCGCTCCCCATGCACCGTGACGTGGCCGATGTCGGGCAGCGGCACGCCGTGCTCGCGCACGCGACGCCCGAACTCCTCGCCGCGGGCGCGGGCGACGCAAATCTCCCGCACGTCGATCGCGCAGCGGGCGATGCGCATGCCTTCAACCGCGGACACGGCGATTCTCCGGATCGTACATGTGGGGACTGACGATCGAGACCTCGATGGACTCGCCGTGCACGGGCGAGCTGGCCTGCAGGCGTTCACCGATGCGCGCTCGCCCGTCGGCCAGCAGCGCCAGGCCCGCCCAACCCTCGAATGCGACCGCCGGTGTCGCCGAGGTCAGGTAGCCCAGGCTCAGCTTGGGTTCCGTCGCCGTCACGAGTTGCGCGCCATTGCGCAATCGCCGCGCCGGATCCACCGGGCGCACGCCCACCAGCTGCAGGCGGCCCGGTGCGGCCAGCGCCGGACGGCGCGCCAGCGCGCGACCGATGAAATCGCCGTCGGATTTCAGCAGGCGCTGGAATCCCAGGTCATCGGCGCTGGTGTTGCCGTTGAGCTCGGCACCGGTGACGTGCCCCTTCTCGATGCGCAGCGTGTTCAGCGCATCGAGCCCGTAGGGCCGGATGCCGTGCGGTGCCCCGGCCTCGAGCAGCGCCGACCACACCGCGGTGGCTGCGCCCGCCGGTACGGCGATTTCGTAGGCCAGCTCACCCGAGAAGGAAATGCGGAACAGCCGCCCGGGCAAGCCGGCGATCGTCGCGGTGGCGGCCGCCATGAACGGGAAGGCCGCATTGGACAGGTCGAGCCCGGAGGCCACCGCAGACAGCACGGCACGCGCCTGCGGCCCGGCCACCGCGAACTGCGCCCAGCGTTCGCTGACGTCGGTGAGGTGCACATCCAGCCGCGTGCAGTTCGCCTGCAGGTGGAACTCCATGTGCTCCAGCACCGCCGTGGCGTTCGCGGTCGTGGTCGTGACCAGGAAATGATTCGGGCCAAGCCGCGAGGTCGTGCCGTCGTCGAACACCATCGCGTCCTCGCGCAGCATCAGCCCATAACGGGCGCGGCCGACCGGCAGCGTCGAGAACGTGTTGGCGTAGATGAAATCGAGGAACCGCGCGGCATCGGCCCCCTGCACGTCGATCTTGCCGAGCGTCGACACGTCGGTGATGCCGACCTGCCCGCGCACGTGGCGCGCTTCCGCCAGCACCGGCTCCCAGCCCTTGCGCGCCGAATACACCAGCGGTCGCAGCCAGGTGCCGATTGATACGAAGGTCGCCCCGGCGGCCTCGTGCCAATCGTGCAGGGGCAGGCGCCGCTTCGGCTTGAAATGCGCACCGGTCTCGGCGCCGGCCAGTGCCGCGAGCGGCACCGGCTGGGCGTACGGGCGCGGCTTCGATTGCCCCACCTGCTCCACCGGCACGCCCAGCGCATCGGCCAGCACGGCGCTGCCGACGAGGCCGCCGGTGCGACCCTGGTCGGCGCCCATGCCGTGCGTCGTGTAGCGCTTCATGTGCTCGACGTGCGTGTAGCCTTCGCGCGCGGCGAGCCGCACGTCATCGGCCGTGACATCGTTCTGCAGGTCGACGAAGGACTTGCCACGGCCGGCCACTTCCCACAGCGGCACGAGGTCGGTGGCCTCGGGATCCGGCGGCAGCGGCGGTTGGGGGGCGGCGTCCGTGCGCGCGGGCCCTGCGATGGATTGCAGCTGCCCGGCGATGCGCCGTGCCGCGCCGGCGCCGTCGAGCGCCGCGGCGGCCAGTCCGAACACACCGCGCGCCGCGCCGGCCACCTGGCCGGTCTCGGGAGCGAGTTGCGGCACGAACGCCGCGATGCGCTGCTGCCACTGGAGGCTCGCGCCCGCCTGGCAGGCGAGCGCCGTCGACGGGGAATACCCGCCGGACACGAGCAGGCAATCGGCGCGCAACCGCCGCACCTCGCCGCCGCGCAGGTCTCGGTACCGCAGGCCGCTGACGGCGTTGCCTCCGTGCACGGCATCGACCACGGCGCCCAGGTGCACGGCGATGCCGGCAGTGCGCGCCCGCTCGGCCGCCAGCGAGTGCGTGCGCGCATCGATGATGCCCGCGCATTCGACGCCCGCCTCATGCAGCGCCAGCGCGGACTCATACGCCTCGTCATTGTTCAGGAACCACGCGGGCCGCTGGCCGACGGCGACGCCGAATCGCCGCAGGTAATTCAACGCCGCGCCCGCGAGCATGACGCCCGGCCGGTCGTTGCCGGGGAACGCCACGAGTCGCTCGACGGCGCCAGTCGCGAACAGCACCCGCCGCGCGCGGATCACGCGCAGCCGCTCGCGCAGTCCGCGCCCGGCCGCGGCAGCTTCGCTTGTCGAGTCCTGCAGCGCCGCGTAGACGCCGTGCCCGTATGCGCCCACCAGCGTCGTGCCCGGCAGGCAGCGCAGGTTGCCGAAGCGCCGCAGCGCCGCGCACATCGAATCGCACCAGGCCTGTCCACTCGCATCGAGGCGCGCGCCGCCGCCGAAGGCCGGCTGCTGCTCGACGAGCAGCACGCGCAGGCCGGCCACGGCGAGCGCGTGCGCGCCGGCGAGACCCGCCGCTCCCGCGCCGACGACCAGCACGTCGCAATGATCGTGCACGGTCTCCGCGCATGCGCCGTGATGGGCATTCGCGCCCCCGTGCCGCGGCGGTGCGATGCGCCCGAATCCCGCCGCGCGCCGGATCAACGGTTCGTAGAGGCGCTCCCAGGCCCAGCCCGGCGCCATGAAGGTCTTGTAGTAGAAGCCCGCCGGCAGGAACCGGGCCAACCGATCGTTGACCGCGAGCAAATCGGTCCGGAGCGACGGCCAGCGATTCTGGCTCTGCGCCTCGAGCCCTTCATGCAAGGCCAACGTGGTGGCGAGCCGGTTCGGTTCACGTCCCATGGCGCCGATCACGTCGACCAGCGCATTGGGCTCTTCCGGGCCGCACGTCAGGGGGCCGCGCGGCCGATGGTACTTGAAGCTGCGCGCCACCACGCGCACGCCGTTGGCCAGCAGCGCGGAGGCCAGCGTGTCACCGGCGAGCCCCTGCATCGGCCGGTCATCGAAGCGGAAGCGCAGCTTTGCAGCCGCGTCGGTGTCCGAGCCCGCGCCGATGCGTGCCGGGCCGCTCATCAACCGGGCTCCTCGCGGGCGTCGGTTGCGTCCACGACGGAGCGGATGGCGTGCGTGAGCGTGTGGCGCTCGACCCGCAGCAGCCGGCGACAGCCAGCCACGTGCAGCCACCACTCCGCGTGCCAGTCGCGTGGATTGCTCCGTTCGTACACGTGGGCGATGAACTCGGCCGCTGGCGCATCACCGGCCGGGCGCGGTGCGCCGGCATCCCCGCGATAGCGGAATTCGATCTCGTCGCGCACGCCGCACCAGGGGCATTCGATCCTTAGCATGGCGGCGGCTGCGTTCAGTGCGCGTAGGGGAACGGGCCGAGGCCGCGCTCGTCGATCGTGCGGCCGGTCGCAAAGCGCTCGAGCGAAAGGTGCGCGGCGAGCGGATGCGGCGTGCCGGTGGCGATGAGATGCGCGGTCGTCATGCCGCCGGCGGGAATGGCCTTGAATCCGCCGTAGCACCAGCCGCCGTTGAGCACCAGGCCTCGCACCGGCGTGGCCGAGATGATCGGTGACCCGTCCATGCTCATGTCCATGACGCCGCCCCACTGGCGCACCACCTTCAGCCGTGCGAGCGCGGGCATCACCGTCAGCGCCGCGGCGGCGACCTCCTCGGCCATCGGCAGCGTGCCGCGCTGCGCGTAGCTGTTGTAGCCGTCGATACCCCCGCCGTACACGAGCCCGCCGCGATCGGATTGGCTCACGTAGAAATGACCGGCACCGTAGGTCAAGACGACATCGAGCACCGGCTTGATGGCCTCGGTGACGAAGGCCTGCAGCACGTGCGTTTCGATCGGCAGTCGCAGGTCCGCCATCGCCGCAAGCTGCGAGGAATGACCGGCCACGGCGAGGCAGATCGTGTCGGCGGCGATCGTTCCGCGCGTGGTCTCGACCGCGCTGACGCGTCCGTCGTTGCGGCGGATGCCGGTGACCTCGCAGTGTTCGATGATGTCCACGCCCAGCGCGGAGGCGGCGCGCGCGTAACCCCACGCCACCGCATCATGGCGCACCGTGCCGCCGCGGCGCTGCAGGAATCCGCCGAGCACCGGGAAGCGGCCGTTGTCGAGGTCGACCAGCGGCACGAGTTCCCGCAACGCCTCGCGGTCCAACGGCTCGGCATCGGCGCCGAGCAGCTGCATCTGGTTGGCACGGCGCGTGAACAAGTCGCGCTGCGCCTCGGTGTGGAACAGGTTCAACGTGCCCCGCTGGCTCACCATCGCGTTGAAATTGAGTTCGTGTTCGAGCCGCTCCCACAGGCGCAGCGAATAGTCGTAGAAACGGATGTTCTCGGGGCGGAAATAGTTCGATCGGACGATGGTCGTGTTGCGGCCGACGTTGCCCAGGCCGATCGGACCGCGCTCCACCACCGCGACATCGCGGATGCCGAATTCGCGCGCCAGGTAGTAGGCGGTCGCCAGGCCGTGTCCGCCGCCGCCGACGATCACGACACGGTAGTGCGGGCGTGGTGCGCTCTTGTGCCAGGCCGGCGACCAGCCGAGTTGGCCGCCGAGTCCTTCGCGCAGCAATCGCAGCCATGAATAGCGGCCGGTGGATCTGCGCTCGCGCGTCGCGGGCGGCCGGCTTGGGATCGCGGCGGAGTTCATCGGTGTGCACATCATACCGCGGGACTTGACGCCGGCAGCGCCAACCGACAACGTTAACCCGTGACACGATCATTCAGGCATCTCGCGGTGGGCGCCGTGCTGGCACTCAGCGCCGCGGTGCCATGGCTCGCCGCAGCCGCCGCAGCCGCGCCGGTGGTCGTCTCGTCCAAGCTCTCCAGCGAGTCGGCCATGATCGGGCACATGATCCGCCTGCTGCTGGCGGCGCATGGCGTGCCGACGCTCGACCGCATGACGCTCGGCGCGACGCCGGTGGTGCGCAAGGCGCTGCTGGCCGGGGAAATCGACCTGTACATCGAGTACACCGGCAACGCCGGATTCTTCTTCAACAGGGCCGACGATCCGGCGTGGAAGGACCTGCGTGCAGGCTACGCGCTCGGCGCGCGCCTCGACTACCAGGCCAACCACATCATCTGGCTGGCGCCGGCGAACGCCAGCAATGCCTGGGCGCTGGCCGTGCGCAGCGACGTCGCCCGCGCCAACGGGCTGCGCACGATGAGCGATTTTGCCCGCTGGGTGCGCAGCGGGGGCGGCGTCGTGCTGGCCTGTTCGGCCGAGTTCGCCAACGCCGGCACGCTGCGCTCGCTCGAGCGCACGTACGGATTCCACCTGCGACCCGACCAGCTGATCGTCCTGGCCGGCGGCGAGACCTCGGCGACGATCGCCGCGGCCGCCGCACGCACCAACGGCGTCAACACCGCGATGGTGTACGGCACGGATGGCGGCATCGTGGCCGCCCAGTTGCTGCTGCTCGAAGACGACCGGCACAACCAGCCGATCTACGCGCCGGTGCCGACCGCGCGCGAGGCGGTCATCAAGGCCTATCCGCAGTTGCCGGCGATCATCGCGCCCCTGATGGAAAGCCTCGACAGCGACACGCTGCGGCGCCTGAACGCGCGCGTGCAGATCGACGGAGAGTCCGCGCAGGCCGTGGCCGAGGATTACCTGCGCTCCAAGGGGTTCGTGCGCTGATGCCGCGCGGACTGCACATCGATCGCCTGGGTGGCGTGCTGACGATCGCCGGCGCTGCCGCGCTCGCCGGACTGCCCTTCGCGGTCTACAAACCGAACCGCATCATGCCCGGTGACGGACTCGGCCTGCTGGCCGCCGCACCAGTGCCAGTCGCCTACGCCTGTATCGCGGTGCTGCTGCTGGCGGCGCTGACCGCCTTGTTCGCCAGGCCAGCGCGCCTGCGCCTCGCCGTGGCGCTGCTCGGCATCGTGGTGCTGGCGGGCGCGATCGGCGCCGCGGGCGATGCCTTGACGCCGCCCGGCAACCGCGTCGTGCGCATCGCGCCCGGCGCGGCATGCTGGGTGCTGCTCGCCGTGCTGATGCTGATGGCGACGGACGCCCTCACGCGCCTGCGCCCGCGCCCGCTGACGCGCGTGCTGTTGCTGGCCGCCTGCGCCGTGGGCGCCGGGTTGGCGTTTGCGCTCGGCGTCTTCGATCACCTCTCGGTGATGCGCGAGTACGCCGTCAACGCCGAGCGCTTCGCACGCGAGCTGCAGCGGCATGTCTGGCTCAGCTTCGGCTCGCTTGCCGCGGCGTCATGCGTGGCACTGCCGCTCGGCATCCTCTGCCATCGCCTGCCGCGGCTGCGCGCCGGAACACTGGTGACCCTGAACCTGGTCCAGACGATCCCGGCGATCGCGCTGTTCGGGATCCTGATGGCGCCGTTGGCCGCGCTGGCGGCGAACGTCGAGTGGGCGGCGCGGCTCGGGATCCACGGCATCGGCGCCGCGCCGGCGGTGATCGCGCTGTTCCTGTACTCGCTCCTGCCGATCGTCGCCAACACGGTCGTTGGTCTCGGACGCGTCTCGCCGGCCGCGGTGGAGGCCGCGCGCGGCATGGGCATGACGGCCGGCCAGGTGCTCGCGCGCATCGAGCTGCCGCTGGCGCTGCCGGTGATCCTGACCGGCGTGCGCATCGTGCTGGTGCAGAACATCGGCCTGGTGACGATCGCCGCGCTCATCGGCGCCGGCGGCCTCGGCGCCTTCGTCTTCCAGGGCATCGGGCAGACGGCAATTGACCTGGTGTTGCTCGGGGCGCTGCCCACCGTGGCGCTCGCCTTCGGTGCCTCGGTGTTGCTGGATGCGTGGGTCGAAACCCTGGAGCGCGTGCCCCCATGATCACCCTCGAAAGCCTGACCAAGCGCTACGGCGACGCGACGGTCGTCGACGCCGTGTCGATGACGATCGAGCGCAACACGATCACCGTCATCGTCGGCACCTCGGGTTCGGGCAAGTCGACGCTGCTGCGCATGATCAACCGCCTGGTCGAACCGAGCAGCGGCCGCGTGCTGATCGAGGGCAAGGACACGCGCGGCGAGCCGGCGCACCTGCTGCGGCGGCGCATCGGCTATGCGATCCAGGGCCACGGCCTGTTCCCGCATCGCACGGTCGCCGAGAACATCGCGACGGTGCCGCACCTGCTCGATTGGCCGGATGAGCGCATCAAGCCGCGCGTCGAAGAGCTGCTGCGTGCCTTCGAGCTCGATCCGGCCGCCTATGCGGACAAGTATCCGCACCAGCTCTCGGGCGGGCAGCAGCAGCGCGTGGGCGTCGCCCGCGCGCTCGCCGCCGGACCGTCCCTGCTGCTGATGGACGAACCCTTCGGCGCGCTCGATCCGATCATCCGCGCGAAGGCGCAGGACGACCTGCTCGCGATCCAGCGGCGCTTCGGCACGACGATCGTGCTGGTCACGCACGACATGGACGAAGCGTTCCGGCTGGGCGCACGCGTCGCCGTGATGAGCCAGGGCCGGCTCCTGCAGTACGACCGCCCGGCCGCCCTGCTGACGCATCCGGCCGATCCGCTGGTCGCGCGCATGACCGGCAGTGCCGATCGGGCGCTGCGCCTGCTGTCGCTGACGACCGTGGGCGATCTGCTCGGCGCCGGCGGTGCGGCCGCGCCGCCAGCACCCGGCACGCCGGTCATCGGCAGCCACCTGTCGCTGCGCGATGCGCTGTCGGAACTGCTGTGGAGCGGCGCGGACCGTGCGCAGGTGATCGGCCCCGATGGCGCGCCGCTCGGTACGCTCACGCTCGCGGCCATCCGCGCGCACGGCAAGGCGGATTGATGCCACGCGCCGCCACGCTGTTGCGTCTCGCCGCGCTGCTGTTGCTGGCGGCTTTCCTGTGGCAGCCGGCGCGCTTCGCGCCGCTGTTCGCGCCGCTCACGCAATACGGCGCGCCGGCGATCTACGACCAGGGCAACCTGCTGCAGCTCACGCTCGCGCACCTGTCGACGGTGTGCCTGGCCGCGATCGCGAGTGCGCTCGTCGCCGTGGGGCTCGGCATCCTCGTCACGCGCGAGCGCGGCCGCGAGTTCCTGCCGCTGGCGCGCGCCCTCGTCAACGTCGGGCAGACCTTTCCGCCCGTCGCCGTGCTCGCGATCGCCGTGCCGCTGGTCGGCTTTGGCGAGGCACCCACGCTGATTGCCCTGTTCGCCTACGGGCTGCTGCCGATCTTCGAGAACACGATGGTCGGCCTGCAGGGCTGCAGCCGCGAACTGCTCGAGGCCGCCAGCGGCATGGGCATGGACGCCCGCCAGCGGCTGCTGCGCGTGGAGTTGCCGATGGCGCTGCCGCTGATCCTCGAGGGCATCCGCCTCTCGCTGGTGATCAACATCGGCACCGCCACGATCGGCTCGACCGTGGCCGCCAGGGGGCTGGGCGAAGTCATCATCGCCGGGCTCCTGTCGAACAACACGGCGTTCATCATGCAGGGGGGCCTCGTCACCGGCTTGATGGCGATTCTGCTTTATGATGCCGTGGGTCTCCTGGAGCGCCGCCTGTGCAGGTCGGCGCACGTGCATTAGCCGCGGAATCAATGTGAAGTGAGCGCAACCGGACCGAGTTCAAGCCGCGCCAGTGCCGTTGGCGCCATGCCCGCCGTCGAGTGGCAGACCCTGCTGCTGGTGCTGGTCACCTATGCCGGCTGGCTCGCGGTCACGCGTGCCTATGCACTCTGGCCGCTGTGGCTGGTCGCGCCGCTGGCCGTCGTGCTGGTCACGCTGCACAGCTCGCTGCAGCACGAGATCCTGCATGGCCATCCGACGCGCTGGGCCGGCGCAAACAACCTGCTGGCCATCGTGCCGCTGTCACTGTGGCTGCCCTACAAGCGTTACCAGCAGCTGCACCTGAAGCACCACCACGACGATCGGCTCACTGATCCCATCGACGACCCGGAATCCTTCTACTGGACCGCCGAGCGCTGGGCGGCCCTGGGTGGCGTGTCGCACGTGGCGCTCCGCATCCAGCAGACGCTGGCCGGACGCGTGCTGCTCGGCTCATTCTGGCGGATCGGCATGTTCCTGCATCACGAGCTGCGGGCGCTGCGCGACGACGCGCCTGGCGTACGCCGCATCTGGCTCGAGCACCTGCTGTGGTGCATCCCGGTGATCGCCTGGATCACGCTCGTGTGCCACATGCCGCTGTGGATCTACGTGCTCGCGATCGTCGTGCCGGCGCGCGGCATGGTGCTGATCCGCGCCTTCGCCGAGCACCGGGCGCGGCCGGCCGTGCGCCACCGCATTGCGATCGTCGAGAAGTCATGGCTGCTGGGCCCGCTGTTCCTGTACAACAACCTGCATTCGCTCCATCACGAGAAGCCCGCCGTGCCCTGGTACCAGTACAACGAGCGCTACCGGCGCGAGCGCGAGCGGTTGATCGCCGACAACGGCGGGCTGGTGTACGTCACCTACTTCGACGTGGCGCGCCGCTTTCTCTTTCGGCCGCACGACGTGCTGCTGCACCCGTGCGGGCGCGTGCCGACCGATCCGGCACAGTGAACGGGCCCTAGGCGGGCAGCGCGTAGCCGGCCGCCTTCGCCTCACGGTCCCAATCAAGATACAGCGTGTAATCGGCCGCGCTGGCGGCTGCAAACCCGGCCAATTGCAACGGGTCGCGCAGCGCGTCGAACCAGGGCCGGCTCGAGGCCGACAGGAACGCCGCGCGCAGCGCCGCGATGCCGTCCCCGGGCATGCCGGCCGCGGCGACGAAGGCCGGGATCGGCGTGGGTTCGGTGGTCGCGAGCGCGCGCACCTCGCGTGTCAGTTCGGGCGCATGGTGCTCGAGCAACAG
>DATKLZ010000088.1:0-7346 GCA_035542135.1 Steroidobacteraceae bacterium
CAGATTGCGCCGCCGCCACGGATGATCTCCCCCGGCTTCGACAGTACCTGCACGTCGACCGGCTCGACGCGAAAGAACTTCTGCACCCATTCCAGGTTCAGCCGCTTGAAATCGGCCGCGTAGCGCGGCGAATAGGGCAGGATCTGCACCGCGGGCCCGGTGCCGAGCCGCGCGCGGATGCGCGAGGCGAAGCTGCGCGTGGCGAGCGCCGCATCCATCGCGGTCAGCGGCCCGGACACCGGCTGCGCGGCCTCGAGCTCGGCGACCGCCGCGACGATCGCGCCCCAGACCGGCTCGAGCCGGCGCATCAGCCCCGCGCCGCGCGGCGACAGGCCGAGGAGGCGGCGGCGATCGTCCTTCGGGTCGGGCCATTCGCGCACCACGCGATGGCGCAGCAGCTTGCGGCTCATCTGGCTCACGGCCGGGTGGCTCTGGCCGAGCAGCAGCGCGAGTTCCGAGATGCCGAGCCGGCCGCGGTCACGCAGCAGGAACAGGATCGGGAAGCAGCGCGAGGGCAGGTCGATGCCGGCTTCCCGGTACACCTCGTCGACGCCGGCATAGAGCGTCTCGCTGACCTTGCGCAGCCGCGAGCCGAGCAGCAGGGATCCGTAGTCGTGCAGGCCGGGCATCGTCATCACCTCCGTGCTACAGGATATCCGTAAGTACTTACGGATATCAACGGCGGGGCGGCGTGCGGCCGGCCAGGGGCGCGAATTGCAGCGCAAGCAGCGGAGTGCGGCGCGCCGCCCCGCGGCGCATGCTGCCATCCGGTCACCGCAACGGAGCAACGCAGATGGACTTCAGGATCAGGGCATTGCCGGCCGAACGCTTCGCGCCGCTGTTTGGAATGGCGGCGGCCAATCTCGCCGCGCGCGGGGTATTGCGCGTCACGGCCGATCGGGAACCGGGGTTCCCCTGCCGCGTGAGCCTGAGGGATGCCGCGCCAGGCGAGTCGTTGCTGCTGCTGAATTACGAGCACATGGCCCTGCCGAGTCCCTATCGTTCGCGCCACGCGATCTACGTGCGTGAGCATGCGATCGAATACCGGCCCGGGGTCAACGAGGTTCCCCCGGTGTTGGCGCGGCGCCTGCTGTCGGCGCGCGCCTTCGATGCCGAGGGCATGCTGCTCGACGCCGAGGTCTGCGAAGGCACCGGCGTGGCGCCGCTGATCGGCCGATACCTCGACGACCCGCGCGTCAGCTTCGTGCACCTGCACAACGCCCGGCCCGGCTGCTATGCCGCGCAGGCCGTGCGGGCCTGAATCCTACTGCACGTCGTCGTACAGCGTGCGCGCGACGCGCACGGGCTTCGAGCCGCCGCCGAGCCGTGCCGCGACGACGCGACGTTGCAGCGGCAGCAACTGCAGCGACGCGGCCGCCGCAGCCGGATCGGGCAGTTGGCGCAGCGGGTGAGGCATGCCATTGCGGCGTGGCCGCTCGCCGGCGGCGATCAGGATCTCGAGCAGTTGACGGGTATTCATGGGCGTGGTCCTCCGGTGTGCGATGTGGCGCCGGTGTGCAACGGGTCTGCCTGGGCGAGAGTCTTCGTCGCCGGGGGCACGGCAGCAAACGCATTGGCTGAGGTTCGCATCAGAAACGCTGAACGATCGCGGCCCGCTGAACCCGCGGGCGGCGTCGCGGTCACCCGACGTATACTGCAAGGCACACGGAGCAACGGCGTGACACAGCAAGGCAACGGGCGCGGCCCGCGGCGCGCGGCCCGGCCGGGCGACGCCATCACCGCGATGGCGACGGCATGCGCGCTGGCACTCGCGCTGTCATTGGCCGCATGCAAGCCGCGCGCGCCGGCGCGCATCGCCGTGCCGTCCGCGCCGGCCGGCGCGGAAGGCACCCTGTACCGCATCGACTCCGACGCGTCGCAGCTGCGCTTCTACCTGCACGCCGACGGCGCGCTCGCCCGCGTCGGCCACAGCCACGTGATCAGCGCACGCGCGATCGACGGCAAGGTGTGGCTGCAATCCCCGCCCGAGCGCTCGGCGTGCGAGCTGCGGCTGCCGGTGGCGGCATTCGTCGTCGACGATCCGCAGGAGCGCGCCGCGGCGGGCGGCGGATTCGCCGAGCCGTTGACGGCGGCGGACCGCGACGGCACGCGCGCGCACATGCTCGGTGGGCGGCAGCTCGACGCGGCGCGCTTCCCCGCCATCACGCTGCGCTGCCTGCGGCTGGCCAAGGCGCCGGGTGGCGAGACGATCGACGTCGAGGTCATGCTGCGCGACCACGCGACGCGGCTCAGCGTCCCGCTGCACTGGGATTTGCACGACGACACGCTGCGCGCGAGCGGTGAATTGACCTTCCGGCAGAGTGAGCTGGGACTCGAGCCCTACAGCCTGCTGCTGGGCGCGCTGCGCGTCGCGGATCCGGTGCTGGCCCGCTTCGAACTGGTTGCGCGCCGCGTGGAGACTAGGCCGGGCGGTTGAGCAGCAGCCAGGCGAGCGCGCCGGCGGCCGGCGCGAGCAGCAATCCGGGCGCGAGCCGCCATGCAAAACCACCGCCGCCGCTGCGCCAGGCGAGCGCCAGCTTGGTCGCGGTGTTGGCGGCGACGGCCAGCCCGACCGCGAGCGCGGCGCGCTGCAGCGTGAGCACGGCGCCATCGCAGAGCATGCCCGCCGAGGCGGTTGCCGAGTGCACGTCGGCGAAGCCGCCGAGCATGATCGTGGCCACGGCGTATCTGGGTCCGAGCCAGCGCGCCGTGAGCGTCGTCAGCAGCAGCACCAGCGCGATCAGGCCGCCGATCCCCAGCACCTCGCGCAGGCGGAACATCCGGCCCGGGGGTTCGGCCGCGAGCTCCGACCCATCCGCGCCCCGGGCCCCGAGCCACCACGCGACCAGCACGCAGGCGAGCAGCGCTACCAGCAGCGGCGCGAGCAGCGTGCGCAGCAGGGCATGGCTGACCACCGCCAGCACGAGCAGCAACTGCACGAAGGTCGCGACGGTTGACCAGGCCGCGCCGGCCAATGCGCTGGCACGCAGCGCCGGATGCGCGCGGGCGCGCGCACCCATCGCCGCGTGCGCGGCCGAACTCGAGATGAAACCGGCCGCGAGCCCGGCCAATGGCAGTCCCTGGCGCACGCCGAAGACGCGTTGCGCCAGGTAACCGAGTGCATTGACCGACATGGCCAGCACCGTGAATTTCCACGCGGTGCGCGGGTTGAAGGCGCCGTAGGGGCCGAGCGCGCGGTCGGGCACGAGCGGCAGCACGACCAGGGCGCAGGCCGCGAGCAGCAGGCCGTCGTGGATTTCCTGCGCGCTGAGCCGCCGGCGCACGAGCTGGTGCAGCCAATCGCGTGCCGCCAGCGCGATTGCGAGCAGCACGCCGATGCCCGCGGCGAGCGCAGGCGCCCCCGCGCTGAGCACGCCGAGCAGGAAGGTGGCGAGCAGCGCGACTTCGGTGGTCATGCCCGGGTCGCCCGAGTGGTCGCGGCGGTACGCGCTGACGGCCAGTGCGCCGACCGCGAGCGCCATCATCGCCGGCATGACCGGACCGCCGGCCAGCGCGCTCAACACGCCCACCAGCGCCACGATCAGGAAGGTGCGCACGCCCGCGGCACCGCGGTGCGGACCGCTGCCCTTGCGGCGTTCGCGCTCGATGCCGACCAGCAGCCCCACGCCGCAGGCCACGGCGAGCGCCACGAGTTCACTCATCGGCAGCTGAAGGTTCATGGTGGCGGGGCAGGCATGGTTGCCGCCGATGCTAGCCCTCGGCCTGCAGCAGCAACAGCCGCGTGCCTTCCGGCGATTCGATCAGCGCGTTGGCGCCCGGATCGAGTCCGCGTGGCAGCTGGCCGCCGACTTCGATGTCACCCGCCGCGATGCGTGCGATGCGCTCGGCCATCTGCGCATCGGTGAACACCAGCAGCGGATCCGCGAACAGGCGGGGCTGGTGCAGCGTCAGCGTCAGCGTGTCGCTGGTCAGCGCGAGCGGCAACAGCGGTTCATCGGGCAGGTCCAGCGCGACGAAGCCGGCGCGCTCCCAGAATTCACGCGCCGCGTCGGGATCGGCGGCCGGCATGCTGTAGCTGCTGAACCAGCCGCACAGCGAGCCCGCGTGTGCGCCGCGCGCCGGCGAATAGGTGCGCGCCTCGAGCAGCGCGATGTCCTGCCCGGCGGGATCGCGCAGCCGCAGTTCGTGGAAATCGCCCTCGCCGAGGCGTGCGCTGCGCGTCTCGAAGCCGGCGGTGCGCAACGCGGCGACGTGCTGCGCCAGATCCGGCCGCACGAAGCTCAGCAGTGGCGACGGGCCGCGCCGCTGGTGCAGGCCGATGCACACGCGTCCGTCGCTGAGCACGCCGTACGGATGCGGCCAGGCATCGCCGGTGGTGAGCTGCGTGAATCCGAGCCGTTCGTAGAACTGCACCGAGGCGGCGATGTCGTCGGTGTTCAGGCTGAGCTCGAGGAAGCGCCCGAACACACTCAGTTGCCCGCGTTGGCCAGCACCAGGCGCGCCAGCGCGCGCGCGTGATCGCCCCGGTCGTTGAGCGCGGGCACGTACTGGAATTGCGCGCCGCCGCCGTGCAGGAATGTCTCGCGGCCACCGATCGCGATCTCCTCGAGCGTCTCGAGGCAATCGACCGCGAAACCGGGGCAGATCACGGTCAGCGAGCGCACGCCCTGCGCCGGCAGTCCGGCCAGCAGCTGATCGGTCGCCGGCCCCAGCCAGCGCGCCTTGCCGAAGCGCGACTGGAAGCCGAGCGTCCACTCGTCCGCGCCCAGCTCGAGCGCCGCCGCGAGGCGTTGCGCCGTCGCGTGGCACTGGTCGGCATAGGCATCGCCCAGGTCGACACTGCGCTGCGGGATGCCGTGGAAGGAGACCAGCAGGCGTTGCGTGCGGCCGTTGCGTTGCCAGTGTTCGCGCACGCTGTCGGCGAGCGCGGCGATGTAGCCGTCGTCGGCATGGTAGTCACCGATCAGGTGCAGGTCCGGCAGCACGCGCCAGGCGCGCAGCGCCGCGCCGGCCTGGTCATACACCGCGCCGGTGGTGGCGCCGCTGGCCTGCGGGTACAGCGGCAGCACGACGATGCGCCGCGCTCCGGCCGCGCGCAGTTTCTGCAGCGCGGTTGGCACGGACGGTTCGGAGTACAGATTCGCCCCCTCGACCGTGACCGCGCCGGGGCGCTGCGCTTCCAGTTCGAGCTCGAGCGCCTGCACGAGCCGCTGCGAGTACACGGCCAGTGGCGAACCGCCGTCCAGCCACACGCGGCGATACAGCCGCGCGCTGCGCGGCGAACGCAGCGGCAGCACCAGGCCGCGCAGCAACGGCAGCCACAGCCAGCGCGGCAGCTCGACCACGCGCGGATCCGCGAGGAAGCGGCCGAGGAACCGGCTCACCTCGCGCGCGCGCGGCGCGTCGGGCGTGCCGGTGTTGACCGTGACTACGCCGAGCATGCGGGGGCGGTTCCGTTCAGCCCTGGAGCGGTGTGATGCCGGCGGCGCACAGGTACTTCAGCTCGGTGTAGTCGGTGATGCCGTGATGCGAGCCCTCGCGACCGAACCCGGATTGCTTGACGCCGCCGAACGGCGCCACTTCCGTCGAGATGATGCCGGTGTTGAGCCCGACGATGCCGTACTCGAGCGCCTCGGTGACGCGCCAGGCGCGCGCCAGGTCGCGCGTATACAGGTACGAGGCAAGTCCGAACTCGGTGTCGTTGGCGAGCTTGACCGCCTCCAGTTCGGTGCGGAAGCGGAACAGCGGCGCCACGGGCCCGAAGGTCTCCTCGCGCGCGAATTTCATCGCCGTGGTCGCGCCGGTGATGATGGTCGGCTCGTAGAAGGTGCCGCCGAGCGCGTGCCGCTTGCCGCCGAGGATCACCTTCCCGCCCTTGGCCTTCGCATCGGCGACATGCTCCTCGACCTTGGCGAGCGCCGCGGCGTCGATCAGCGGCCCGAGATCGGTGGGTCCCTTGAGCCCGTCGCCGACCTTCATCGCGCCGACCGCCTTGCCCAGGCGCGCCGCGAATTCATCGTAGATCTCATCCTGCACCAGCAGGCGGTTGGCGCACACGCAGGTCTGGCCGGTATTGCGGTACTTGCTGGTGAGCGCGCCCTGCACGGCGGCGTCGAGATCGGCATCGGCGAACACGATGAACGGCGCATTGCCGCCCAGTTCCATCGACAGCTTCTTCAGCGTCGGCGCGCACTGCGCCATCAGCACGCGACCCACTTCAGTGGAGCCGGTGAACGTCAGCTTGCGCACGATCGGGTTGCTGGTGAGTTCCGCGCCGATCTCGCGCGCGCCGCCGGTGACCACGTTCAGCACGCCGGGCGGCACGCCGGCGCGCGCCGCGAGCTCGGCCATCGCGAGCGCCGACAGCGGCGTCTGCCCTGCGGGCTTGACGATGAAGGTGCAGCCGGCCGCGAGCGCGGGCGCCGCCTTGCGCGTGATCATCGCGGCCGGGAAATTCCACGGCGTGATCGCCGCGACGACGCCGACCGGCTGGCGCAGCACGAACAGGCGCTTGTCCGGCTGGTGGCCCGGGATGATCTCGCCGTAGATGCGCCGCGCCTCCTCGGCGAACCACTCGACGTACGCGGCCGCGTAGGCGATCTCGCCGGCCGCCTCGGCCAGCGGCTTGCCCTGTTCGGCCGTCATGAGCTGCGCGAGGTCGTTCTGGTTCGCCATCATCAGGTCGAACCAGCGCCGCAGGATCACGGCGCGCTGCTTCGCGGTCTGCGCCGCCCAGGCCGGGAACGCCGCCGCCGCCGCTTCGATCGCGCGGCGCGTCGCGGCGCCGTCCATGTGTGGCACGGTGCCGAGCTGCGCGCCGCTGGCCGGGTTGTTCACCGGCGTGGTGCGGCCATCGGCCGCGTCCACCCACTGGCCGTTGATGTAGCACTGGCTGCGCAGGAGTGTCGGGTCGCTGAGTTTCATGATCGCTTCAACCTATGTGCTGCTTGAGGAAATCCTGGGTGCGCTGCCAGGCCAGCGCGGCGCTCGGCGCGTCGTAGGCCGCGCGCGCGTCGCAATTGAATCCGTGGTCTGCGTGGTACATGTAGATGTGAGCCGCTGGACACGCAGCGCGCACCTGCTCGATGCGCTCGCGCGGGATGTTCGCGTCGCGCTCGCCGTAGTGCAGCAGGATCGGGCAAGCTGGCACGCGATCGAGCTTCTCCCACACGCGGCTGGTGTAGTAGCCGACCGCGGCCTGCACCGGCAGCGTTGCGGCGGCGACCCAGGCCTGCTGGCCTCCCCAGCAGAAGCCGACGACCGCGACGCGGCCCGCATGCCGCACCACGTTGATCGCCGCGCCGATGTCGAGCAGCACCTTGGCCTCATCGAGCTGCAGCCGGTAGCCGGTGCCTTGCTCCATGTCCTTCGGGCCGTAGCCGAGC
>DATKLZ010000089.1:0-2910 GCA_035542135.1 Steroidobacteraceae bacterium
GTACAGGCACACGTTGACGTCGGCGTCGACGAGCTTCGGGATGTCGGCGAGGTGGCTGCCGAGCGGGAACACCATGTTGACTTCGGCGCCGATGCCCTCGACCAGCCGGCGGATTTCCGCCAGGTCGGAGGGCATGTTGAAGCAGCCGTACATCGGGCCGATGATGTTGACGCGCGGCTTCTCGCCCGGCGCGCGCGGCTTGCGCGCGCTGATGCGCTTCTTGCCGTACTGCGTCCACAGCCAGGACAACGCGCGGTTCGCGCATTGCCACTGGTCCTCGTCGATCGTGCGCGGCAGGAAACGCTGGATGTTGGTGCCTTCCGGCGTGACGCCGCCGCCGATCATCTCGGCGATCGAACCGGTGACCACGACGCTGGGCAGCTCCGGATCGAGCGTGCGATGCGCCCGCTTCATGGCGCCCTCGGTGCCGTGCTGGCCGAGTTCCTCCTCGGAGATGCCCGTGACGACGATCGGCAGCTCGTGCGGTGGCAGCGCGTCGGTGTAGTGCAGCACCGAGGTGACCGGCAGGTTCTCGCAGCCGACCGGCCCGTCAATGATCACCTGCAGTCCCTTGACCGCGGTGAAGGCGTAGACCGCCCCCCAGTAGCCGCCGGCGCGATCGTGGTCGAGCACCAGCATCAGATGCCATCCTCCGCGGTCGAACGCACGCCGCGCTGCGCGGCCTGCTGGCGCTTGAACTGCGCGCGGAATTCCGGCCGCTCGCGCGGCACGTCTTCCCAGATGCCGGCCGCCGCGCCGCTCCCCACGTCCCCGAAGAAGGCGCGGAATTCGTCGAAGCGCGACTTGTTGCCGAGCGCGGCATTGACCACCTGCGCGAGCGAGCCCGCGCCCGCGATGCCCATCAGCGGCCGCGCGGAAATGAGGTTCGTGAAATAGAGCGCCGGGATCGCCAGCTCCTTGGCCGCCTGCACCACCGGCGTCGTACCGACGGCGAGATCGGGCCGGAACTCCCGCATCGCGGCGAGATCCTGTTCGAGCGAGGCGCGGTACTGGACGCGCGTGCCGCGGGACTCGAGCCAGGCGCAGTCGGCTTCCGACCATGGCGTGCGCGGACAGGCCGTGCCGACGTACGGCACCTGCGCGCCCGATTCGACCAGCAGCCGCGCCACCAGCAGTTCGGAACCTTCGTAGCCCGACAGCGTGATGCGCGCGTCGATGCGCGCCGCCTGCAAGGCGCCGCGGATCGCGGGCAGGAACTTGTCCTTCGCGGCGCCGATCGCGGCAGCGCCGCAGTTCGCGGCGTCGCCGATCGCCTCGAGCCAGGCCGCCGTGCCCTCGTAGCCGACCGGTGCCGAGCCGACGATCCTGCGCCCCGCTGCCGTGAATTCCCGGCATGAGGCGGTGTAGAAAGGATGGATCGCCGCGACCACGGGCCCGTCGAGCGCGGCATACAGTTCGCGCCATTCGCGCGTCGGCACGCAGGGCCCGGCGGCGAGGCCGAGCGGTTCGAGCAGCATGCCGATGCCGACCGGATCGGCGGGGAACATCTCGCCGAGCAGCGCGACCGTCGGCCGCCCGGCGCGCCCGCCGCGCGGCGCCTGCACCGGACCGGCCTCGGCCTCGGTGCGCGCGTAGCGCAGCATCGCGCCGGCGAGCACGTCCTTCGCTTCCGCGTGCGTGGGCACGCCGAAGCCCGGCACGTCTATGCCGATGATGCGCACGCCCTCGATCTGCTTCGGCAGGAGCTTCAGCGGCACGCCCGAGGCGGTCGGCACGCACAGGTTGATGATCACCACGGCGTCGTACAGCGCGGGGTCGGCCAGCTTGAACACCGCTTCGCGGATGTCCTCGAACAGCTTGCCGGTGACCAGCGTCTCCGAATTGAACGGCACGTAGCCGACCGTGCGGCGCGCGCCGTAGAAATGCGAGGTGAAGGTCAGGCCATACACGCAGCAGGCCGAACCGCTCAGCACCGTCGCGGTGCGGCGCATGCGCAGGCCGACGCGGAGCGATCCGAACGCGGGGCACATGCTCTGCGGCTGGTCGTGCGGACCGACCGGGTAGTCGGCGGCATACTGGCCGAGGATCTCGCCCTTGCCGGCCGCTTCGGCCGCGCGGCGCAGCTCCTGCTTGCCACTGTGGCAGCCCAGGCCATCGGCCTGGCGCGTCGGCTTGATCTCGACCGCGGGCGGCGCCACCAGCGCCGGCGCCGGCGCCGCTGCACCGTCGGCACCGCTCGGCGCGTAGCGCGGATTGCTGTCGTCGAGGCTCATCGGCGGCGAGTTCCTAGACCGCCTCGTAGATGACTTCGAGCGATGGCTTGCTGAGGATCGCGCCGCCGCACATGTCCTCGGCCGTGGCCGGCTCGAGCACGATGTTGCGGCCGACGGCATCGCCCTTGAACAGGCCGAGCAGCGCGTCCTGCACCAGCGGCTTCGGGCGCACCGGCGGCGCGTCGGCGACGGCGCTGGCCAGCTGCTCGAACAGCGGCGCCCAGGTCTCGCCGGGCCGGCCGATGATCTGGTAGTTCGCGCTCTTGCGGCGGATCTCCTCGTGCGCCGGGATGGCCGCCAGCACCGGGATGCCGGCCGCGGCGGCGAAGGCCTGCGCCTCGCCGGTGCCGTCGTCCTTGTTGATGACCATGCCGGCGACGCCGACGTTGCCGCCGAGGTTGCGGAAGTAATCGACCGCCGAGCACACGTTGTTCGCGACGTACAGCGACTGCAGGTCGTTCGAACCGACCACAATGACCTTCTGGCACATGTCGCGCGCGATCGGCAGGCCGAAGCCGCCGCAGACCACGTCACCGAGGAAATCGAGCAGCACGTAGTCGAAGCCCCACTCGTGGAAGCCGAGCTTCTCGAGCAGCTCGAAGCCGTGGATGATGCCGCGCCCGCCGCAGCCGCGGCCGACCTCGGGCCCGCCCAGCTCCATCGCGAACACGCCGTC